>NZ_JBMNDR010000003.1:0-62918 GCF_052543235.1 Streptomyces sp. SAS_272
ATGTCCGACGTACGCGTCGTCGTCATCGACTGCACCGACACCGGGGCGTCTCCGCCCACCGCCACTGAGCCGACCTGGATCTGCCGGCTCCTGCGGCGCTCGGCGATCTTGGTCGGGACGGACGGCATGCCGAGAGAAATCGCAGTCATCTGCTGTGCAACCCCAAGTCGTGGATCAAGGTCCGGTCCCGTCAGCAGCGGGCTCCGATCCTCGAGATTACGGCACGAGCGTGAACGAAAGCGCACGGCGTCCCGTCGGTTCGCCCGATGGCGTCCTGTAGCGACGGCCCGGGCATGGCGCCCGGCCGAGAGGACATACTCTCTGGCCGGTCACCCTGCCCGGGCCTCCCCGCTCTGGACGATCAGCGCAGAGCTTTGGCGTCGGCCTGCCGGCCCCTTCGGGACCGGCCGGGCCCCGGGGTGCCGGAGCAGCGCCGGGGTCGCCCGTGAACAGCAGAAACGCACGAGATTCGCAGAGATGACGTACGCACGGACCCCACCCTCCGCTCTCGCGAGCGACGCGAAGGAAGGGTGGGGCCGAAGCGTCTTTCCGCTAAGATCCGCTCAGCTGATTTTGACCGGGTTCACCACATCCGCGATCAAGACCAAGATCGTGAAGCAGATGAAGACGCCCGCCACCACGTAGGCCACCGGCATCAGCTTCGCCACGTCGAACGGGCCCGGGTCCGGCCTGCGCAGCAGCTTCGCCAGGTTGCGGCGCAGCGACTCCCACAGGGCGCCCGCGATGTGCCCGCCGTCCAGGGGCAGCAGCGGAAGCATGTTGAACAGGAACAGGGAGAGGTTGAAGCCTGCGACCAGCATCACGGCCATCGCGAGCTGCTGCGAGGCCGGGATGTCGAGGGTGAAGATCTCACCGCCGACGCGGGCTGCGCCGACCACGCCCATGGGCGAGTCGGGCTCGCGGGGCGCACCGTCGAAGGCCGCGTTCCACAGGGCCGGGATCTTGCCGGGGAGGGCGGCGATGGAGTCGACGGCCTCGCCCACGCGGTCGGTCATCCAGGACACCGAGTCGCCGAAGTCCTGCTGGACGACGCCGGTGGCCGCGCTGAAGCCGAGGAATCCGGCCTTGACGTACTCGCCCTGGACGTAGGCCCCGCTGGAGTCCTTCTTGGCGACCTGGTTGGTGGCGATGGTCGTGCGCAGGGTCAGCTCCTGGCCCTTGCGGTCGACGACGATGGCCACTTCCTTGCCGGCGCTGACCCGGATGAGGTCGGACAGCGTGTTCCAGTCGTCCGTCTTCTGCCCGGCGAAGGAGACGATCTTGTCGCCCGGCTTCATGCCGGCGGCCGCGGCCGGGGAGGCCGGGTCGGTCGGCCTGCACGCGTCGCGGTTCTGGTTCTGCGAGATGACGCAGGGGGAGACCGAGCTGACGGTGGTGGTCTGCTGCTGGATGCCGAAGCCCATCAGGACGGTGAGGAAGAGGCCCACCGCGAGCACCAGGTTCATGAAGGGGCCCGCGAACATCACGATGACGCGCTTCCAGGGCTTGCGCGTGTAGAACATGCGCGTCTCGTCGCCGGGCTGCAGCTCCTCGTACGCGGCCGAGCGGGCGTCCTCGATCATGCCGCGCCAGGGGGAGGTGGAGCGTGCCGTCACTCGGCCGTCCTCGCCGGGCGGGAACATGCCGATCATGCGGATGTAGCCGCCGAACGGGATGGCCTTGAAGCCGTACTCGGTCTCGCCCTTCCTGCGGGAGAACAGGGTCGGGCCGAAGCCGACCATGTACTGCGGCACTCTGATGCCGAAGAGTTTGGCCGTGGACAGGTGGCCCAGCTCGTGCCAGGCGATCGAGAACAGCAGGCCGACCGCGAAGACGACTATGCCGAGGATCATCATCAAGGCTGTCATGCACGCGCCTCCGCGGTAGCCGTCAGTTCTTGTGTCCGGGCCCGGGCCCAGGTCTCCGCCTCGAGGACGTCCGACACGGTGAGCGAAGTTCCCGTCGCGGGCGTGCCGTGCTCCTCCACGACCCGGGTGACGGTCTCCATGATCCCGTTGAACGGGAGCGCGCCCTTGCGGAACGCCTCCACGCACTCCTCGTTTGCGGCATTGAACACCGCCGGAGCCGTGCCCGCGAGCTCGCCCACGTGCCGGGCGAGGTTCACCGAGGGGAACGCCTCCTCGTCGAGCGGGAAGAACTCCCAGGTCGACGCGGTGCTCCAGTCGAAGGCGGGCGCCGCGTCCGGGACGCGCTGCGGCCAGCCGAGGCCGATGGCGATGGGGCCGCGCATGTCGGGGGGCGTCGCCTGCGCCAGTGTCGATCCGTCCGTGAACTCAACCATCGAGTGGACATACGACTGCGGGTGCACGACCACCTCAATCCGGGAGAAGGGAATGTCGTAGAGGAGGTGCGCCTCGATGACTTCCAGGCCCTTGTTGACGAGGGTCGCGGAGTTGATCGTGATCACCGGGCCCATGGACCAGGTGGGGTGGGCGAGGGCGTCCTCGACCGTGACGTTCGCCAGCTGTGCCTTGGTGCGGCCGCGGAAGGGGCCGCCCGAGGCGGTGACGACCAGCTTGCGGACGTCGGCCCGGGCGCCGCCGGCCAGGGCCTGGAAGAGGGCCGCGTGCTCGGAGTCCACGGGGATGATCTGGCCGGGCTTCGCGAGCGCCTTCACCAGCGGGCCGCCGACGATGAGCGACTCCTTGTTGGCGAGCGCGAGGGTGCGGCCCGCCTCCAGGGCGGCGAGGGTGGGCGCGAGACCGATGGAGCCCGTGATGCCGTTGAGGACGGTGTGGCAGTCGGAGGCGGCGAGCCGGGTGGCCGCGTCCGGTCCGGCCAGGATCTCGGGCAGCGGCTCCCCCGCGCCGTACTCGGCGGCGAGCGCCTCGCGCAGGGCCGGCACGACGTCCTCGCGGGCCACCGCGACGGTCCGCACCCGCAGCAGCCGGGCCTGTTCGGCGAGGAGGGCGACCCGGCCGCCGTTGGCGGCCAGGCCCGTCACCCGGAACCGGTCCGGGTTGCGCAGCACGAGGTCGATGGCCTGGGTGCCGATCGAGCCGGTGGAACCGAGGACCACCACGTCCTTGGGACCGTCGCCCACGACGGGGTCGTAGACGAGGTGCGGGTCGGCGAGAGGGCTTGGACTGTCGCTCATCCCCCCATTGTCGCCGCACCGCGTGCGCGCCAGGACAGGGTGTCCCCCCAAGGAGGACACCCTGCGCACCGGTGTGCGACGGCTCACCCGATCGAGCGGTGGACGTTCTCCCGCTCGCTGGGTCCCGGGGCCGCCTCGGCGATCCACGGGCCGTCCCCGGACGGGTCGACGATGCCCTCCTCCAGCCATTCGTAGGCGCCCGCCATGACGCCCTTGACGACCTTGCGGTCCAGGTCGTCGGTGTTGCTCCACAGGCGGCCGAAGAGTTCGTCGACGCGCAGCCGGGACTGGCGGCAGAAGGCGTCGGCGAGCTGGTAGGCCTCGCGGCCGTGCTCACCGCGCGAGCGCAGCAGTTCGGCGCGCACGCAGGCCGCGCTCATCGCGAAGAGCTCCGCGCCGATGTCCACGATCCGGCCGAGGAAGCCCTGCTTGGTCTCCATCCGGCCCTGCCAGCGGGACATGGCGTAGAAGGTGGAGCGGGCGAGCTTGCGGGCGTGCCGCTCCACATGGCGCAGATGCGGGGCGAGGTCGACGCCCGCGTGCTTGAACTCGCTGTACGAGGACGGCAGCTGCCCCGGTCCCGCGACCAGCTTCGGCAGCCACTTGGCGTAGAAGACACCGGCGTTGGCGCCCGCCTTCGCCTTGTCCTGGAGGGACTTGTCGGGGTCGATGAGGTCGCCGGCGACCGTGAGGTGGGCGTCCACGGCCTCGCGGGCGATGAGGAGGTGCATGATCTCCGTCGAGCCCTCGAAGATGCGGTTGATCCGCAGGTCGCGCAGGACCTGTTCGGCGGGGACCGCCCGCTCGCCGCGGGCGGCGAGGGACGCGGCCGTCTCGAAACCGCGGCCGCCGCGGATCTGGACCAGTTCGTCGGCCATCCGCCAGCCCATCTCGGAGGCGATGAGCTTGGCCAGCGCGCCCTCGATGCGGATGTCGTTGCGGTCCTCGTCGGCCATCTGCGAGGACAGGTCGAGGACGGCCTCGAGGGCGAAGGTCGTCGCCGCGATGAAGCTGATCTTCGCTCCGACCGCCTCGTGGTGGGCGATCGGCTTGCCCCACTGCTCGCGCGCGGCCGACCACTCACGGGCGATCTTCAGGCTCCACTTGCCGGCGGCCACACAGGACGCGGGCAGCGAGAGGCGGCCGGTGTTGAGGGTGGTCAGGGCGATCTTGAGGCCCGCGCCCTCGGGGCCGATGCGGTGCGCGGCCGGGACGCGGACCTGGTGGAAGCGGGTGACGCCGTTCTCGATGCCGCGCAGGCCCATGAAGGCGTTGCGGTTCTCGACGGTGATGCCGGGCGAGTCGCTCTCCACGACGAAGGCGGTGATGCCGCCCTTGTGGCCCTCGCTCTTCGGCACCCGGGCCATCACCACCAGCAGGTCGGCGACGACGCCGTTGGTCGTCCAAAGCTTCACGCCGTCGAGGACGTAGTCGTCGCCGTCGGGCACCGCGCTCGTCGCCAGACGGGCCGGGTCGGAACCGACGTCCGGCTCGGTGAGCAGGAAGGCGCTGATGTCGGTGGTCGCGCAGCGGGGCAGGAACTTCTGCTTCTGCTCGGGGGTGCCGAACATCTTCAGCGGCTGCGGCACGCCGATCGACTGGTGCGCCGAGAGCAGCACGCCGATGGCCGGGCTGGCGGAACCCACCAGGGCCAGGGCCTTGTTGTAGTACACCTGGGTGAGGCCCAGGCCGCCGTACTTGGGGTCGATCTTCATGCCGAGTGCGCCGAGCTCCTTGAGCCCGGCGATCACCTCGTCGGGAATCCGGGCCTCGCGCTCGATGCGGGCCGCGTCCACCTGCGTGTCGCAGAAGGCGCGGAGCTTGGCCAGGAACGCCTCGCCGCGCCGGACGGCCTCGGCGGAGGGGACCGGGTGAGGGTGGATGAGGTCGAGCCGGAAGCGGCCCAGGAACAGTTCCTTGGCGAAGCTGGGCTTGCGCCAGTCCTGTTCCCGGGCGGCCTCGGCGACCTGGCGGGCCTCACGTTCGGTGACGGTGGGTTTCTTGAGGGGTGGTGCGGACATGAGGCTCACCTCGCCGCGAATCGGGATCTCGGACCACATTGGTTACCGATCGGTGCTACCCGATCGTTGGTACCCGATCCGGGCCGCGGTGGCCACCCCGCGTGCGCGGCGTTTCGCCGCCCGGGCCCCCGGCGGGCGCCGGCCGCGAACAGCCCGCGCCCCGGCCGTTCCCTGCGGATCACGGCCCGCGGGTGCGCGCCGGACTGCCCGGAAGCACCGCTTCCGCCGGTCGGGCGGCCTGCGCCGAACGGGTGCGCGCGAGGTGTGCGCGACTCCCGCGAGGGGTTCCCGTACCCTTCTCCACCATTCCCCCATAACTGCGTGTCGAAGCGCTTCGACAACCTATGGACACCCACCCCCTCTGGGGCTACTGTCGAACCACCCTCACCCGCCCTTGTTCGTCACGCGCACTGTCGAAGCGCTTCACAAAGCTTGGAGAGCTGGATGGTCACCCTCGCCGAGGTCGCCCAGCACGCCGGAGTCTCGGCGAGCACGGTGAGCTATGTCCTCAGTGGCAAGCGGTCCATCTCGACGACGACCCGGCAGCGCGTCGAACAGAGCATCCGGGAACTCGGCTACCACCCGAACGCGGGCGCCCGCGCACTGGCCAGCAGCCGGTCCAACATCATCGCGCTGATGATTCCGCTGCGCACCGACATCTACGTGCCGGTGATGATGGAGATCGCCATCGCGGTGGCCACCACGGCGCGCACGCACGGGTACGACGTCCTGCTGCTGACCGGCGAGGAGGGACCCGACGCCGTCCGCCGCGTCACCGGCAGCGGGCTCGCCGACGCGATGATCCTGATGGACGTGGAGCTGGACGACGAGCGGCTGCCGCTGCTGCGCTCCACCGACCAGCCCTCGGTATTGATCGGGCTGCCCGCCGACACCTCCGGCCTGACCTGCGTCGACCTGGACTTCGCGGCGACCGGCGCGCTGTGCGTGGAGCACCTGGCGACGCTGGGGCACCGCGACATCGCCGTCATCGGGGAGGCGCCCGCGGTCTACGAACGGCACACCGGCTTCGCCGAACGCACCCTCGACGGTCTCCGGCGCCGGGCCGGGGAACTGGGCCTGCGGCTGCTGCACCGCCCGTGCGAGGGCGGATACGACGCGATGGCCGTGACGCTGGCCCGGGTCCTCGACGAGCGGCCGGGCACCACCGGGTTCGTCGTGCAGAACGAGTCGGCGGTCGAGCCGCTGCTCGCGCTGCTGCGACAGCAGGGCCGGGCCGTCCCGGAGGACGTGTCGGTGGTGGCGATCTGCCCCGATCAGGTCGCCGTGCAGGCGTCCGTGCGGCTGACCTCGGTCGCCATCCCCGCGCAGGAGATGGGCCGGCACGCCGTGGAACGCCTCGTCGCCAAGCTGGAGGGGCGCGGCGGCGACGAAGTCGTGCTCATCGCGCCCGAGCTGACGGTCCGGGCGAGCACGGGACCGGCGCCCTCCAGGGCCTGACCCGCACCCTCCGGGGCCTGACCCGCACCCTTCCGCCCCCGCCCCTCGCTCCGCGCCCCTCACCCCTCGCGCCCTGCCGGGGCGCCCCCGCGCCCGCATCCCCTGTTTCACTCCTGTCTGCACTCCTTCAAGGAGCACCCCACGTGAACCAGTCTGCCGAAAACCAGCCTCAGGTCAGCCTCGCGCAGTCCTCGCCCACGGTCGGCACCTTCCGGGAGCGCGACGGCGCGCTGGAGTGGAGAGGCCGTCAGGAGACCCTGCGCGTCGAGCCGTGGGGCCCGGACGCCGTCCGGGTGCGCGCCCGGCTCGGCGGACCGATCCTCGAGGGACTGCCGGGCGCCCTGCTCGACGAGCCGCCCGCCACCGAGAGCAGCGTCAAGACCGGTGACGCGGAGGGGCTGCTGACGGTCGGCGCGCTCACCGTCGAGGTGAGCGCCGAGGGCCTGGTCCGCTTCCTGCGCACCGACGACCGCACCGAGATCCTGGCCGAGGACCGCGCCCACTTCTGGTGGCCGGGCTCGCGCCTCTACACCGCCGTCGGCAACGGCCACCACCGCCTGGAGCAGCGGTTCGCCGCCTACGACGACGAGCGTCTGTACGGCCTCGGCCAGCACCAGCACGGCCGCCTCGACCAGAAGGGCCTGGTCCTGGACCTGGTCCAGCGCAACGCCGAGGTCGGCATCCCGGTGCTCAGTTCGAACCGCGGCTACACGCTGCTGTGGAACAACCCGGCGATCGGCCGCGTCGAACTGGCCGGCAACGGCACCCGCTGGGTCGCGGACTCGGCCCGGCAGATCGACTACTGGATCACGGCCGGCGCCCCGGCCGACGGTCAGCGCCGCTACAGCGCGGTCACCGGCCGCACCCCGATGCTGCCGGAGTGGGCGGCGGGCTTCTGGCAGTGCAAGCTGCGCTATCGCACGCAGGACGAACTCCTCGAGGTGGCAAGGGAGTACAAGCGCCGGGGGCTGCCGCTCGACGCGATCGTCTGCGACTTCTTCCACTGGACGCACCTGGGCGACTGGAAGTTCGACCCGGCCGAGTGGCCCGACCCGGCGGCGATGGTCCGCGAGCTCGAGGAGCTGGGCGTCAAGCTGGTGGTGAGCGTATGGCCGTCGGTGTCGCCGCTGAGCGAGAACCATCAGGTGCTGGAGCAGCGCGGCTACTTCATCGGCACCCAGTACGGTCCGATGGCGCACGCCGACTGGCCCGACAAGGGGGTCGCGTCGACCGTCCAGGTGGCGTTCTACGACGCGACCAACCCCGAGGCCCGGGACTTCCTGTGGTCGAAGATCCGCGACAACTACCTCGCCCCGTACGGCATCACGGCCTTCTGGCTGGACGCCTGCGAGCCGGAGCTCAAGCCCGGCTTCCCGGAGAACCTGCGCTACTGGGCGGGTCCGGGTCTGGAGGTCGGCAACATGTACCCGGCCGAGAACTCCCGCACGTTCTACGAGGGGCTGCGCGCGGCCGGCGAGGAGGAGATCGTCAGCCTCAACCGCTCGGCGTGGGCGGGCAGTCAGCGCTACGGCGCCGCCCTGTGGTCCGGTGACATCGGGACCGACTTCCCGACGCTGCGCCGTCAGATCGCAGCGGGTCTGAACACCGCGCTGTCGGGCATCCCGTGGTGGAACACCGACATCGGCGGCTTCCACGGCGGCGACCCGGACGACCCGGCGTACCGGGAGGTGATGGTCCGCTGGTTCCAGTTCGGCGCGGTGTCCCCGCTGATGCGTCTGCACGGCTTCCGCGACCCGGGCATGCCGCTCGGCCCCGACATGACCGGCGGCCCGAACGAGGTGTGGTCGTACGGCGAGGAGGCGGGCGCGATCCTGGAGGCCTACCTGCGGCTGCGCGAGCGGCTCAAGCCGTACGTCCTGGAGGTCATGCGGGAGGCGCACGAGGAGGGCCTGCCGCCCATGCGGCCGCTGTTCCTGGAGTTCCCGGACGACCCGGCGGCCTGGTCGGTGGACGACTCCTACCTCTTCGGCCGGGACCTGCTCGTCGCACCGGTGCTCACGGCGGGCGCGACGACCCGTACGGCCCACCTCCCGGCGGGCGCGGTCTGGACGGACGCGTGGACGGGCGAGACCTACGAGGGCGGGGCGACCGTGACGGTCGACGCCCCGCTGGACCGACTCCCCCTGTTCCTTCGGGACGGGGCCCGGCTGCCGGTGGCCGAGTAACACCGGTACAGCCGAACTCCCTTGTGGCAAAAGGTGATTGGTGGGGTAGGGGGCTGGCGTCCCGCTGCCCCCTCCGTCCCCCGCTGCCCCGCGAAAGGGTGTTCTCCCGTGTCCTCATCCCCGCTCGCCCTCACTGTGGCCGACCTGTTGCTGCGGCCCGGCTTCGCCTCCCGTCGCACGCCCGACCGCGTCTTCGACCGGCTCTCGGCCACGGCCCGCCCGGCGGACGGGGACGAGGAGTTCACCGAGGAGTTCCGGCGTCTGCTGCGCGACTGGGCCCGGGACGAGAACCTCACGCCGGTCGGCTGGTGGTCGGCGCAGGGGCACGTCCGGCGGCATCTGGCCAACCGTGCCCGGGTCCGGCGGCTGATCGCCGAGCGGCCCGCGATCGCGCGGGAGCCGATCGAGCGGCCGGTGTTCGTGGTGGGCCTGCCGCGCACCGCGACGACGCTCACCCACGGTGTGCTCTCACTGTCCGAGCAGCACCGATGTCCCCTGTTGTGGGAGCTGCTGGCACCGGGCCTGGAGTACTCCCCCGGGCAGCGCCGCAGGGCGGTCACCGCGGCGCGCCTCATGGTCGGCGCCATCGATCTGTTCTCTCCGCGCTACCGCGACATCCATCCCCTGGTCGCCGAGGGGCCCGAGGAGTGCACCTTCGCCCTCCCGCACACCGTCATGCCGCTGTCCCAGGCCCGCATCCCCGGCTACCGGGCGGCGCTGGAGGAGCGGGACTTCGTCCCCGACTACGCCTACCTCAAGCAGGTCTACCAGGTGCTCCAGCACGGCCGCCCGCGCCGCCGCTGGGTTCTGAAGTCGCCGCTGCACACCGGCAACCTCGACGCGCTGCTCGCCGTCTTCCCCGACGCCACGCTGGTGTGGACGCACCGGGATCCGGCCGCCGTCGTGGCCTCGTTCTGCAGCCTGATCGAGCACGGCATGGCGATCACCCTGCGCCCGCTCGACCTGCACGAGCTGGGCGCCACCTGGCTCGCCCTGCTGAGCCGTTCCGTGCAGCGCGGCCTCGCGGCCCGCGCCGCCGTCCCGCGCGAGGCGCTGGTGGACGTCCCCTACTCCTGGCTGGGATCGGACCCGGCCACCGGAGCCCCGAAGCTCTACGACGCCGTGGGCGCCCACTGGACCGACGCCGACGCGGCACGGCTCCCCCGGATCGCCGCCCGTCCCAAGGGCAGCCGGCCGCACAGCTACGACCTGGCCCGCTACGGGCTGACCCGGGCCGACGTCGACGCCGCGTTCGCCGACTACGACGTCCTGCGCGCCGAGGTGGACCGAGCCTGACGCACGGCGGGGGGCCGGCCCCGCGGAAGTGCGCGGAGCCGGCCCTGGAAGCCGGTCAGCTGCTGCTGACCGTCGCGCTGTTGGCCCTGAAGTCGAGTCCGCCGGACGACGAGGTGATCTCGAAGCCGAACTGCACGTCCCCGATGGTCTCGTTGCCGAACCAGCCCTTGGTGTCCTTGATCCACTTCAGGATCGGCAGGATGTTGACGGTGCCGGACGTCGAGTTCGAGGTGCGCACGAAGGAGAACACGTCGTTGGCGGTGTTGTTGCCCTTGTAGACGGCCCAGGTGTGGCCGCCGAGGGTGACGGTGCCCTGCGAGGCGCCGAGGGGGCCGACGGCGCCGGTCTTGTTGACCCAGAGCATGACCTCGTAGTCGTGGTCGGTGTCCCAGATGTCGTACGAGGTGTTGTACGAGCCGGCGGACGGGACGGTGACGTTGTAGCTGCCGGTGAGCGAGCCCAGCGAGCTGATCGACTTGTTGATCACCTTCTTGGAGTCGGGGTAGGACTTGATGCCGCCCGTGTTGGGGTGGTTGGCCCAGACGCCCCAGTTGGTGCCGGAGTTGGCCCAGAAGCACTGGCTGCCGGCGCCGGAGCCCCAGATGTTGTTGTAGAGCGTGTAGCCGTTCAGGCCGGTGTTGCCGTACTGCTCGCAGCTGTTCCAGACGGCGGCCGAGGCGGGGGCGGCGGCGAGGCCCACGGTGGCGCCGAGCGCGAGGGCGGGGGCGAGGAGGGCCTGGACGATCCTGCGGGGGGTTGGGGTCCGTGTTGCCATGGTGTCCCTTCCATGGGTGGGGGGAACTGCGATTTCTCGGGGGGATTCACCACGTCCTCAGGGTGAGGACGTGGTCCTCTCCGGCGACCAGGTCGAGCAGTCGGGGGTCGCCGGAGGGAGTCCGGACTTCGACGCGGTGCGTGCGGTGCGGTGTGACGACCGCCCGGGCGCCCTCGGGGCCCCAGGTCAGGTCGATCTCGGCGCCGAACCGGGTGCGCACTCCGCGCAGTTCGCCCGCGGGGAGCTCCGGGGGCGCCGCGGGCAGCAGCACCAGCCGGTCGGGGGTGGACTGGACGAGCGCCTCGATCAGCACGGCCGGCAGGGTGTGCGCGGCGTCGGCGTTGTAGACGTCGCGCCGGGGATAGTGCGCGCTCATCAGGGAGTCGTGGAAGAAGTCGCCGTCGAGGACCGCTCCCAGGGCGTTCGCGACCCGCCGGCCGTCCCGCAGGCGGGCGGCGATCAGCGCGTGGTGCAGATGACCGTGAGCGGAGTCGTTCTCGGCGCCGCGCAGCTCCAGGGCGCGGTGGGCGGCGGCGGCCGGTCCCGGGGTGTCGTAGGGGTTGATCTCGTCGAGGGGCCAGACGCCGTACAGATGGCTGAGGTGGCGGTGGTCGTAGGAGTCGTCGAGGCCGGGCCAGGCCCATTCGGCGAGTGCGCCGTCGGCGTTGGTGCGGTGGGGCGGGAGGCGGTCGGCGAGGGCCCGCCAGCGGTCGGCCTCCTCGGGGGCCTCCGGGTGGTAGTCGGCGGCGGTGAGCAGTGCGTGCCGGGCGGCGGAGAGGTCCATGGCCGCGTTCAGCGCGCCCCAGCTGCCGCCTGCGGGCCTGTTCTCCGGCGAGTACGAGGGGACGACGACGGGCCGGCCGTCCGGGTCGGTGCGGGTGAGGAAGTCCTCGTAGAACCGGGCGACCTCGGCGAGGGCGGCGGCGGTGCGCGGGTCTCGTGCGCCGCGGGTCTCGTCGTGGTCGACGAGGGGCTTGAGCAGCCAGTCGGCGCCGGCGGTCCACAGGTGGAGCGGGTACTCGCGGCTGAAGTGGTACGACAGCCCGGACTCGCCGTCGGTGTGCGCGGGTGCGACCGCGCCCCGCGCGCCGAACACCGCGCGGGCGTTCGCCCGCCAGTCGTCGAGCTGACGGTAGATCAGCGATGCCAGCGCCTCGGTGACTTCGGGCAGGGCGGCGGCCGCGGCCGAGGCGGTCTGGAGGTTGACGTTGGCGTCGTTGGTGAACGCCCCGGACCAGGCGGTGTCCCAGTCCCCGGTCCACAGGCCCGGGAGGCGGGGCGGGTTCTGACCGGAGGAGGACAGCAGGTGGTAGCGGCCCGCGGCGAAGAGACGTTCGAGGAGGGCTGCGCTGCGCGGCCGCCGGAGCAGGTCGGAGCCGGTCAGCGCGCGCTCGGCGGGGTCGGCGTGCAGGTCGAGGGTGACGCGGCGGTAGGCGGTGCGGTGCAGGGCGAGGTGGCGCTCGAGCAGGTCGTCGTAGGAGTGCGGCAGCCGGCTCAGGGCGCGCTGCTCCGCCGGCACGTCCAGTTCGCCGGTGTGCCGGCGCACCCGGGTCAGCAGCAGCACCGACGCGGCTCCGGTGACCCGCACCCCGGGAAGGGTGAGCTCGGTGCGGCCGCCGGCGGCCACGACGAGGGTCACACCGGTGTACGCGCGGTCGCTGTCCGGGTAGCGGGCGCGCAGCGAGAGCAGGGCGCCGGTCGGCGTGCGGACGGCGCCGTGCCCGACGGCGAGGCGGGCGGGGACGCCGGGGAGCCGGTGGTCCAGCGCTATGTCGAGGTCGAGGCCGGTGACCTGCTGGACGATCACGTCGTCGGCGCGGGAGACGAACACCCGGCCGACGGCGCCCGCACGGGTCGCGACGGTCTCGCCGGTGGTGAAGTCGACGGACCGCACAAGTCCGCGGTCGCGGCGCGGCTCGTCCGCGGGCGTGCGGCGCACACGCATCCGGAAGGCCGGGTGGAAGGGCTGGACCCACTGCAGCGGGCGGTGGTCGGTGAAGCCCTCGGCGGCCGTCGTCTCACCGGCGAGCAACCTGTCCTGCAACGCGGCGAGTTCGTCGGCCAGCTCGGGCGGCCCCGCGTGTTCGGAGCCGTTGGGGCGGACCAGGCTGTGATGGGTGACGACGACACGCTCGTCACAGGGGTCGCCGAACACGAGGGCGCCGTGCCGGCCGTTCCCGCTGAGGAAGGCGTCCTCCCAGCGGGCCGCGGGCCGGCGCTCCCACGTTCCGTGCGCCGGGCCGTCGGCGCCGCCGCCGACGGCGGGCGGGGCGGTCATGGGCGCAGCACCGCCACGCCGTAGCGGCCCAGTCGGACCTCGTCCGTGACGGTCGTGCCGGTCAGCAGGTCGTGGTGGGTGCCCGCGAGGGCGACGGTCACGGGTTCGCGACCGTGGTGGAGCAGGAAGAGCAGGTCGCCGCGGCGCACGGCCTCGACGCCGGACGGGAGGCCTTCGAGGACGGGCCGGACGCCCGCCTCGGCGGCGATCCGGGCGAGCAGCGCGCGGAAGGCTTCAGGCTCGGGGAGGGTGGACAGGTACCAGGCGCGGTCCCGGCGCAGGACGGCGGGCATCCCGTCGAGCTCGCCCTGCCGGTAGACGGTCTCGACACGGGCGTCCGCGGCCGGTTCCAGCTCCTCGGACCACAGGGTGCCGCGGAAGCCTTCGGCGGCCACGGTCTCCCCCGGGTCGAGCGGCCACCACTCGTGCAGGACGCGGATGCCGAACAGCTCGCGCAGCCGGGCGTCCATGCCGCCGTCCCGTACCCGGTCGTCCTCGTCGGCGACGCCGGTCAGGAATCCGCAGACGAGGACTCCCCCGCCGCGGACGTATCCGAGGAGGTTGTCGATCGCCGCGTCCGTGAGGGCGTACAGCTGCGGGACGAGGATCATCCGGTAGCCGGACAGGTCGTGCTCGGGGTGGGCGAAGTCGGTGGTGAGGTTGTTCTCCCACAGGGCCCGGTGCCAGGCGGTGAGGACGGCCGGCAGGTCGACCTCGGTCGACGGACGGGCGTCCTGGGCGCCGGCCCACCAGGCGTGCCAGTCGTGCAGGACGGCGACGTCGGCGGTGATGCGCCGGTCCGCCGTGTGCGGGCCGAGTGTCGCGAGGTCGGCGCCGAGCTGCTTGACCTCCTGGAAGGTGCGGCCTTCCTCGCCCGCGTGGCTGACCATGCCGGAGTGGAACTTCTCCGCGCCCTGGCGGGACTGCCGCCACTGGAAGTAGCAGACGGCGTCCGCGCCGCGGGCGACCGCCTGCAGGGACCACAGGCGGTTCATGCCGCGCGGCTTGGGGTGGTTGACGCCACGCCAGTTGACCGGTCCGGCCGCCTGCTCCATCAGCATCCAGGGTCCGCGCGCCTGGGAACGGGTCAGGTCCTGGACCATGGCGGCGTACTGGGCGCCGAGGGGGTCGCGGGGGTCGGGGTAGAGGT
Source organism: Streptomyces sp. SAS_272 (assembly GCF_052543235.1). Classification (NCBI taxonomy): domain Bacteria; kingdom Bacillati; phylum Actinomycetota; class Actinomycetes; order Kitasatosporales; family Streptomycetaceae; genus Streptomyces; species Streptomyces sp. SAS_272. The sequence goes on from NZ_JBMNDR010000003.1 coordinate 14,283, forward strand.
CGACGGAGACGACGTCCTCCTCCTCGGCCCAGCGCCAGGCGTCCTGGCCGATCCACAGCGGCATGAAGTTGGTGGTGACCGGCAGGTGCGGGGTGTGCCGGGCGACGATGTCGCGTTCGGCGCGGTAGCACTCCAGGAGCATGTCTGAGGTGAAGCGCCGGAAGTCCAGCACCTGGGCCGGGTTCTTCAGGTAGTGCGGGGTGCGCGGGGGCAGGATGCCGTCCCAGGTGTCGTAGCCCTGGGACCAGAACGCCGTGCCCCAGGCGGTGTTGAGGGCGTCGAGGGTGCGGTACTTCTCGCGCAGCCAGCGCCGGAAGGCGGCGGCGGCCTCGTCGCCGTGGTCGAAGGTGCAGTACTCGTTGTTGATGTGCCACATGGTGAGGGCGGGGTGGCCGCCGTAGCGGGCCGCCAGGTCCTCGGTGATGGCGGCGGCGTAGCGGCGGTAGGCGGCGCTGGAGTGCGCGAAGTGCTGACGGCCGCCCCACCACTCGATGCGGCCGTCCTCGGTGCGGGGCAGGGTCTCCGGGTGCAGCCGGCCCAGCCAGGGCGGGGGCGAGGAGGTGGGGGTCGCCAGGACGACGCCGACGCCGCTCGCGTGCAGCAGGTCCATCAGGGTGTCCAGCCAGCCGAACTCCCGCGCCCCCGGCTCGGGTTCGAGTCGCGACCAGGAGAAGACGCCGAGCGTGACGGAGTTGACGCCGGCGTCCCGCATGAGCCGGACGTCCTCGTGCCAGGTCTCCTCGGGCCACTGTTCGGGGTTGTAGTCGCCGCCGAAGAGGATCCGGCCGCGGGTGGCGTCGCCCAGGTGCGGCATCAGACGGGCTCCCCGTACTGGATGCCGCGGCCGTTGGTGGCGATGTAGACGCGGCCGTACAGGCGCGGGTCGGCAGCGATGGTCGCGCCGGTCCAGCCCCACTGGTGCCGGTCGTCGTTGATCCTCACCCAGGTCCGCGCGCCGTCGTCGGAGCGGTACACGGCGGTGATCGTATCCGTGGAGCCGACCTGGTAGACCGCCGGGTAGTCGGCGCCGGCGGCGGCCTTGCCGAAGGCGAGGGTGTAGGAGGCCCAGCAGCCGGTCAGCTTGGTGAAGGCCGCCCCGCCGTCGGTGGACCGGTAGAGCCCGTTCCACTTGGTGCTCAGCCACAGGTCGCCGGACCGGCCCGGGGCCGCCGTCAGCTGGAACTGGCTGTCTCCGGACGGCAGTCCGCTCGCGCGCCCGGTGAAGGTGAGGCCACTGTCCGTGCTGGCGAACAGGGTGCCGGTGTCGGTGTCGTACGCGTAGAAGCGCGTCGGGTCGGCCGGGTCGGCGAGCGGGGTGGCGCCCTTGGGGAACGAGGCGACCTCGGACCAGGTCGCACCGTTGTCGGTGGAGCGCTGTGCGGGGTACTTGGTGCCGTCCCAGTGCACGAAGGACCACAGCAGCACGCTGCCGTCGCTGTTGGTGGTGATCGGCCCCGGGGCGCCCTTGGCGATCGCGGGCTGGGCGGCGAAGGGCGCCCAGGTCCTTCCGCCGTCGTTCGAGTACGCGCCGTTGCCGTGGTCGCCGAAGCCGGTGCGCACGACGTACGAGGGCCGGGCGGCGGCCTGGGCGAGCCCGGTCGCCGTCCCGAACACCGGGTTGTCCGCCATGCCCCGGGACGGCGAGGCCGTGAGGCGCTCGTGGTACATCACCCCGACGTCCCCGAGGCCGCTGATCAGGTGCGCCTCGCCGGTCGGGGGCGAGATCAGCAGGCGCACGGACGTCTCCTCCAGGCCCCGGATCTGCGGGGCCCAGTGCTTCAGGTCCCGGGTGCCGTAGAGGGTGGCGCCGGTTCCGTACACGACGTGCTTCGAGTCGTACGGGTCGACGGCGACGGCCTGGATCCACCAGCCGAACTTGGGCTCGTCGGCGCCGAAGGTGAGGAACGGCGTCTCGGACACGTCCAGGACCGCGGAGTCCTTGAGGGACGTCCAGGTACGGCCGCCGTTCGTGGTCCGGTACAGGGTGTCGACGGCCGACCAGCGGTTGTTCGTGGAGACGACGACGGTGCCGGGCCGCCGTGCGTCGACGGCGGCCCCTCCGTAGGCGAACGAGTCCCGTCCTCCGTCGCTCGTCGTGCCGCCCGGCGCGACGGGGGTGACGTCGGTCCATCTGCCGGTGGCCGTGGCCAGCTTGTGCACGCTGCCGTCGGACTGCCCGTTGGGCCCGGGCGCGTCGGCGTACGTCACGTACAGCTCGCGGGTGTGGCAGTCGTACGCGGCCCGTACCGGGACCTTGGCGGCGGCGCCGGAGGGCTGACCGGGGACGGCCTGCCAGGTGCTGCCGTCGGTGGTGCGGTACAGGTTGGCGGCCGTGCCGTCGGAGTCGCCCCAGCCGGCGTAGACGGCGCGCCCTGCGGCGACGAGGAGCGTGACGCCCTGCCCGGCGGCGGACGGCGTCGCGGGGAATCCGGCCGCGGCCGACCAGGTGGCGCCCCGGTCGGCCGACTTCAGCAGGCCGTCGTGGCGGGTGCCCAGCCACAGGGTGTCGCTGTCGCGCGGATCGACCAGCAGCCGCTCGCCCGTGCCCCGGCCGTCCTCGTTGCCGCCGAGCTTCACGGTCAGGTCGGTGCGGGCCCAGGTCGCGCCGCGGTCCTCGGAGCGCAGGATCGCGCCGTTGCCGGCCCAGGACTGGGCGTAGGTGCCGAGGGCGAGGTAGACGCGGCCGGGATGCGCGGGGTCGACGGCCATCGCCTCCACGCCGAGCAGGTTCCAGTCGTCCCAGCCGAGGTGGTCGGTGAGGGGCGTCCAGCGGCCGGTCCGGTCGTCCCAGCGGTAGGCGCCGCCGATGTCCGTGCGGGCGTAGGCGAGACCGCGCACGGCGGGGTGGAAGAGGACGCCGGTGACGAATCCGGTGCCGCCGATGACGGCGTTGCGCCAGCGGTAGGCGGGGGCGGCGGCGTCGGCCGCTTCGGCGCGCCCCTGCACCGACGGGAGTGCGGTGAGCGCGGCGGCGGCAGCGGTGCCCGCGAGGACGGTGCGCCGGCTGAGCGGGGTGGCGTGCATGGGGTACCTCGCAGGGTGGGTTTCTGGTTCGGGGGGTGCCGCCGGGGGCGCCGCGCGGGGGATGTGCGGGGTGTCCCGGGTGCGGGGCTGCGGCGGTGTGCGCGGGTGGGGGTGTCCCGGGTGCGGGCTGCGGCGGGGTGTGTTGGGGGGCCGTCGCGTCGGCGCGGCCGGCGGCGGACCGGCACCGTGCACACGACCCGACGGCGTGCCTCGGCCGGAGCCGCCGCGCCGTGGACGGAGAGGTTCACCGGCGCGCGACGCCCGGCACGGCGCTAGCCCTTCACCGCGCCGGTGAGCATGCCCTTCTTGAAGTGCTTCTGGACGAACGGGGAGAGCACGGCCACCGGCAGCAGCGCCATCACCATGACCGCCATCTGCACGGCGAGGGCCGACAGTTGACCCGTCTTGATGGCCTGTCCCATCCCGACCGGCGCCTCCTGCTTCTGCACCAGCTGGATCATGACGTTCTGCAGCGGCATCATGTCCTGGTCGTTGAGGTACAGCGACGCGTTGAACCAGGCGCTCCAGTAGCCGACGGCGTAGAAGAGCGTGATGACGGCCAGCACCGCCCGCGAGAGCGGCATGACGATCTGCCACAGGATGCGGAACTCGCCGGCTCCGTCGATGCGGGCGCTGTCGATGAGCTCCTGCGAGATGCCCGTGAAGAACCCGCGCAGGACCAGGATGTTGAACACGCTGATCGCGCTCGGCAGGATCAGCGCGAGGTAGGTGTCCGTCAGACCCAGGGACTGCACCAGCAGATAGGTCGGGATCAGGCCGGCGCTGAAGAACATCGTCGCCAGCAGGATCATCAGGATCCAGCGGTGTCCGAGCGAGCCCGAGCGGGAGAGCCCGTAGGCGCACAGCACGGACACGCTCATCGAGAAGACCGTGCCGACGAGGGTGATCAGGACGCTGATGACCGCGGCGCGGGTGACCTGGCCTCCGCTGAGCAGCTCCCGGTAGGCGACGAGGGTGATGCCCTTGGGCACCATCACCAGACCGCCCGCCTCGTCGATGGTCTTGCGTGAGGAGAGGCTGGTGACGAGGACGATCCACAGCGGGAAGAGGATGGCCAGGCAGGCGAAGGACAGGGCGATGCCCTTGCCCGCGAGGCCTGCCCTGCTGGGCTGCTCCTCCCAGACGGGCCGCGGCGGCGCGGCCCACCGGCCGGGCGTGCGCGCCGGCTTGTCGATGACGGCGGTCATTTCTTGTACACCCCCTGCTCGCCCATCAGGTGGGCCACCTTGTTCGCGACGAGCACCAGGCCGAGGCTGATGACGCCCTTGATCAGACCGGCGGCGGCCGCATACCCGAAGTCCTGGTTGCGGACGCCGTTCCACCAGACGAAGGTGTCGAGCACTTCCGACGCCCCTGGCCCCACCGCGTCGCGCTGCAGCAGGATCTGCTCGAAGCCGACCGTCAGGGCGTCGCCCACCCGCAGCACCAGGAGCAGCGCGATCACCGGCCGCAGGGCGGGCAGCGTCACGTGCCACATGCGGCGCCAGCGGTTGGCACCGTCCATCGCGGCGGCCTCGTAGAGGTCCGGGTTGACCGAGGCCAGCGCGGCGAGGAAGACGATGATGCCCCAGCCGGCGTCCTTCCAGACGCTCTGAGCCGTGATCAGGAACTTGAAGGTGTCCGGGTCGGTCATGATGTCGATGCCGTCGTACCCGTGCTGCCGCAGCAGCTGCGAGAGGATTCCCGCGCCGCCGAACAGCTGTTGGAAGACGGCGATGACCAGCACCCATGAGAAGAAGTGCGGCAGGTAGAGAATCGCCTGCGACACCGCCCGCACCCGGGGCCGGACCACGCTGTTGATGAGCAGCGCGAGCAGGATCGGGATCGGGAAGTACAGGACGAGCTGGAGGAAGAACAGCACCAGCGTGTTCTGGACGGCGCTCCAGAAGGCGGAGTCCTCGAAGAGGCGCTGGAAGTTCTCCAGGCCCACCCAGGGACTGTGGAGGATGGAGACGACGCCGTTGTCGCTGACGTAGGGGTCGTAGTCCTGGAAGGCGACCACGTTGCCGAGGATCGGCACGTAGTTGAAGAGCAGGACCAGCAGCACCGCGGGCAGGGTCATCAGAAGCAGGACGCGGTCGCGCCTGAATCTGATCCGCAGACTCAGCTTGCCGGAGGTCCGCGCGGTCCCCGGCCCGGCGGCGTCGCCGGACGCCGCCGGAATCTTCTGCGCCTCGTCGGCCTCGGCCCTGCTCCGAGGCACCGTGCTGTTCGACACGGCCGCTCTCCTTGCCCCGGTCCTGGTCAGCTCGCCGCCGAGCCGTTGTCGTCGAGCAGCTTCCGGTACCAGTCGCGCAGCTGGTCGCCGCCCTTCTTCTTCCAGTCCGCGACCGCCTGCTGCATGTCGCTGATCTTCTTGCGGCCGCGGACGATGTCGTCCTCCAACTGCTCGAAGTCGTTGGAGAGGTTGGTCCAGCGGGTGGGCTCGGTGATCTGCATGCCGTAGAAGGCCGACTTCTTGGTGAAGGCGCCCATCCGCTGCTGCCACTCGACCTGGCCCTTGGCGATGTCGGGGAAGTCGGGGTGCGCGATGGTCGCGGCCGGGCTCGCGACCATCACGAAGGCGTTGGCGACCTCCTGGTTGCCCTTGTCGTTCTTGACGGGCACCCCGTCCTTGACGGTGTAGTGCGTGCCCTCCACCCCGTAGTTGGTGAGCATGTACTCCTTGGTGCCGTACGGGGCGGCGGTCACGTTGGCGACCGCCAGCACGTCACGGATCACCGACTCGGAGGCCTTCTTGTTGACGAAGGCGAAGATGTTGGCCGGCTGGGTGGCGTAGATGACCGGGTCGGCGCCGCCGTGGCCGAAGATGTCCATGCCCCAGATCCGGAAGTCGGGGTTCTGCGTGGCCTGCGAGGCCTGCTGCCCGTACCAGCTGGAGATGTCGTTGTTGTAGATCAGGAACTCGCCGGCCGCGAACTTGGTGCTCGGGTCGACGGCCTGGCTCTTGCCCAGCTTGAAGTCGGGGTGCACGTAACCGGCGGCGAACAGCTTGCGGGACCACTCCAGCGCTTCGAGGTAGACGTCCATCTCGATGCGGTTGACGAGCTTGCCGTCGACGAGGATCCAGCCGAGCGGCTTCTCCGCGCCGGAGGGCACCCCGAAGCTGTTGAACGCGGTCCACTTCATGTCGCCGCAGGCCCACACCTTGGCCTTGGCGTCGGTGATCTCCTTGGCCAGTGCCATGAACTCGTCCGTCGTCTTCGGGACCTCGTAGCCGTGCTTGTCGAAGAGGTCCTTGCGGTAGAGGGGGACGATGTTCGGCACGTACGAGGACGGCATCGGCAGAGCGCGCAGCTTGCCGCCGAAGATCGCGCGCTGCCAGGCGTCCGTCGGGATCGCCGCGAGGTTGGGGTACTCCTTGACCTTGTCGCCGGACAGGTAGGGGCCGAGGTCGGCGAACTTGCTGAGAATGGCGCTGGGTATCTTGCCGCCCATGTTCCAGCCGGGGACGACCACCACGTCCGGCACGTCGCTGGACGCGAGGACCGCGCCCAGCTTCTGGTCATAGGTGTTGCCGTCCTGGTTCTGCCAGACGACGTCGACGCCGATGAGGCTGTTCATCCCCGTGTAGTAGGGGTTGCCGGCCTTGGGCGGCGAGCCCCAGAACGGCGACATGACGGTGACCTTGCCGCCCTTGCCGAGCTTCTTCGGCACCGAGGTCTTCAGGGTGGCGAGGTCGAGCTTGCCGGTGAAACCGACGGCGGAACCGTTCTTGGACGGGATGTCCGGCGTCACCACGCTGCCGGCCACGAAGGCGGGCAGGATCTTCTTCGCGGCCTTGCCCGACGTGGTCCCCTCGCGTGAGTCGCCGTCCGACCCGCCGCAGGCGGCGAGCAGCGGCATCCCGCCGGCCACCGCTGCGGTGGCGACCGCCGTGGAGGCGAGGAAGCTTCTCCGGCTCGGCCCGGAGGAGGCGGAAGCGGCGTTCGGCGTCATTGCGTCAACCCTTCATGGCGCACCAGGACACCCGGCGGTGGCCGTCGGCTGCGGTGTCTCGAGTGGAACTGGCTGAGCGGAAGCGGTCCCTGCGGCCCCATGCGCTGGAGCTTTCCAGTCGAAGCGCTTCGATGTTGCTGCGAGGTTAAGTGAACACCCGGGGGTGCACAAGGGTCGTCCCCAAGTTTCCTCCAAGGCATCGGCGGTGACCTGTTCGCATGCACCGCTTGAAATAAGCGCGAGGTCCCCTTGACACCCGGCGGTGCGTCGAACCAGCATCGAAGCGCTTCGAAAGAGCTGGCTCGCTCCACCGCAAAGGGAACCCCACGTGACCGCACTTACGCCGCACACGCCGCCTTTCCGCGATCCGCAGCTGCCGTTCGCGAAGCGCATCGACGACCTGCTGTCCCGGCTGTCCCTGGACGAGAAGGTCTCCTTCCTGCACCAGTTCGCCCCGGCCGTCGAGCGGCTCGGCGTCGATGCGTTCCGCACCGGCCAGGAGGCGCTGCACGGCGTCGCGTGGATGGGTCCGGCGACGGTGTTCCCGCAGGCCGTGGGGCTGGGGGCGACCTGGAACACCGACCTGGTGCGCCGGGTGGGCGAGGCGGTGTCCAAGGAGGTCCGGGCGATGCGCGCCCTCGACGAGCGCGTCGGCCTGAACGTCTGGGCCCCCACCGTCAACCTGCTGCGCCACCCGCTGTGGGGCCGCAACGAGGAGGGCTACTCGGAGGATCCGAAGCTGACCTCCGCCATCGCCACCGCCTACACCCACGGTCTGCGCGGCGACCATCCGACGTACTGGCGCACCGCCCCCGTCCTCAAGCACTGGCTGGCGCACAACAACGAGACGGACCGGGCCCTCACCTCGTCCTCGGTGCGTCCCCGGGTGCTGCACGAATACGATCTGCGCGCCTTCCGAGACACCGTCGAGGCGGGCGCGGTGGCGGGCGTGATGCCCGCGTACAACCTGGTCAACGGCCGCCCCAACCACGTCTCGCCCTATCTGCGCGAGCATCTGCGGACCTGGACCGACGAGGACCTGCTGGTCTGCTCGGACGCGGGCGCGCCCTCCAACCTGGTCGACTCCGAGCACTACTTCGACACCCACGAGGAGGCGACGGCGGCCTCGCTGCTCGCCGGCGTGGACAGCTTCACCGACCACGGCACCGACGGCTCGAAGATCGTCGCCCGGGTCCGGGGCGCCCTGGAGCAGGGCCTGCTGACCGAGGCCGACGTGGACGCGGCGGTCCGCCGCCAGCTCTCGGTCCGCTTCCGGCTCGGCGAGTTCGACCCGCACGACGACCCGCACGCGAGGACCGGCGAGTTCGACACCCCGGCGCACCGCGCGCTCGCCGCCGAGGCCGCCGAGCAGGCGGTCGTGCTGCTGCGCAACGACGGCGTTCTGCCGCTGGCCGCCGACACCCGGATCGCGGTGGTCGGACTGCTCGCCGACGAGTGCAAGGTCGACTGGTACAGCGGTACGCCGATTCACCGCTCCACCCCGCTGGAAGGGCTGTACGAGCGGTTCGGCGCCGAGCGGGTCGAGTTCGCCGAGGGGGTGGACCGGGTCCTGCTGAAGACCTCGGCCGGAACGTTCCTGAAGGTCCCCGCCGCGCCTGAGTCCTCCGACTCGGTACGCGGCGCCGAGGGCGCTCTCGACCCGGCCCTGCTGGCAGGCCGCACCGACCTGCCGCCGCTGACCGCGGACGCCGACGGCACGGAGCTGGCGCTGGTGGACTGGGGCGACGACGTGCTGACACTGCGCGCCCCCGACGGCCGCTACCTCTCGGTCGCCGAGGACGGCCTGCTGCGCGCCTCCGCCGACCAGCCGGGCGGCTGGGTCGTGCAGGAGACGTTCCGCCTCGAACCCCACGGGAACGGTCACCTCCTGCTGCACCTCGGCACGGGTCGTCCCGTGTGTGTCGCCGCCGACGGTGTGCGGGTTGCCGGGCCGGACGGGGAGACCGGGGGGAGCCCCGAGGTCTTCGAGCTCATCGTCGTCGAATCCGGCGAGAGCGCAGTGACCCGGGTCACTGCCGGGGCCGACGTGGTCGTGGTGGTGGCCGGCAACGACCCGCACATCAACGGCCGGGAGACCGAGGACCGCACCACGCTGCGTCTGCCGGCCCACCAGGAGCGGTTGCTGGCGGCCGCCCGGGCGGCGGACGCGCGCACGGTGCTGGTGCTGGTGTCGGCGTACCCGTACGCGTTCGACCCGGGCCCGCTGTCCGCGGCGCTGTGGACGGCGCACGGCGGCCAGGCCGCGGGCGCCGCGCTGGCGCGCGTCCTGGCGGGCGACGTCTCCCCTGCCGGCCGCCTGCCGCAGACCTGGTACTCCGACGACGCGGACCTGCCCGACCTGCTGGACTACGACGTGATCGGCGCCCGGCAGACCTACCTCTACTTCGAGGGCGCCGCGCTGTTCCCGTTCGGGCACGGCCTGTCGTACGCCTCGTTCGCCTACGCCGGACTCACGGTGCGTGTGACGGACGAGAGGGCGCACGTCGCCTGCACGGTGACCAACACCGGCGACACGAAGGCCGACGAGGTCGTCCAGCTGTACTCCCGCGCCGTCGACCCGTCGGTCGTCCGCCCGCGCCGCGAGCTGCTCGACTGCCGCCGGATCACCCTGGCCCCCGGCGCGTGCGCGGACGTCGCCTTCGACGTGCCGCTGTCCGCCTTCGCGTTCTGGGACGTGGCACGGGGCGGACGGCGCCTGGAGCCGGGCCCGTACGAACTCCTGGTCGGCGCGTCCAGCGAGGACGTCCGTCTGCGCGCGACCGCCGTCCTCGACGGCGAGCCGTCGGCGCCGCGCGCGGTGCGCGCGGACGGACTCGCGGCGGCCGACTTCGACGAGCAGGGCGGGACCGAGATCGTCGACCGCACGAAGGAGTCGGGCGACGCGGTGACCCCGGCCGGCGGCGGGAGGGGCGAACTCCTCTACCGCGCCTGCGACTTCGGCACCGGCCCGGACACACCGGGGGTGACGGCCGTGACGGTGACGGCGTCCGGTCAGGGCACGGTGGAGTTCTCCCTGGACGGCGGTCCGGTGCTGGCCACGGTGTCCCTAGGGGCGCCCACCCCGGGGCCGTACGCCTACGTCACCCTGGACGCGCCCTTCGTCGCGGACGGCGTCCACGACCTGCGCCTCGGACTGCGCGGCCCGCTGCGGCTCGCGCACGTCGGCTTCTCCGGTTGAGGGTCCGGAAGAGGCCGACGCCAAGAAGGGGCCCGGCGCCGGAAGGCATCGGCGCCGGGCCCTTTCGGGGACGGCGTGTGAGCGCCGACCTCAAGACTATATGAAAATGGTTCCCATTAGCTAGAGGTCCCACCGATCGAGGCCGACCGATCGAGGCCGGCCCATCGAGGCCGGCCCATCGGGCGCCGACCGGCCGGGGACCTACCGCCTCAGAGCGCGAGCCCGGTCAGCACCAGGACCCGCTCGTAGGTGTAGTCCTCCATGGCGAACCGCACGCCCTCGCGGCCCACGCCGGACAGCTTGGCGCCGCCGTACGGCATCTGGTCGGCGCGATAGGAGGGCACGTCGCCGATGACGACGCCGCCGACCTCGAGCGCCCGGTGGGCCCGGAAGGCCGCCTGGACGTCATGGGTGAACACGCCCGCCTGGAGGCCGTACTTGGAGGAGTTGACGGCCTCGAAGGCCTCGGCCTCGCCGTCGGTGCGCTGCACGGTGAGGACCGGTCCGAAGATCTCCTCGCAGGCGACCTTGGTGTCGGCCGGCACGTCGACCAGCACGGTCGGCGCGTAGGTGGCGCCGTCCCGCTCGCCGCCGGTCAGGAGCTTGGCCCCGGCCGCGACCGCCTCGTCCACCCACGTCTCGACCCGCCGGGCCGCGTCCTCGCTGACCAGCGGGCCGACGTCGGTCGCGGCGTCCGACGGGTCGCCGGTGACCTGCGCCTCGACGGCGGCGACGATGCGCGGCAGCAGCCGGTCGTACACGGAGGCGTCCGCGATGACCCGCTGCACGGAGATGCAGGACTGACCGCCCTGGTAGTTGGAGAAGGTCGCGATGCGGGTGGCGGCCCAGTCGAGGTCGGCGTCGCTCGCGAAGTCGCCGAGAACGACGGCGGCGCCGTTGCCGCCCAGCTCCAGGGTGCAGTGCTTGCGCGGCACCGAGTCCATGATCGCGTAGCCGACCTTCTCGGAGCCGGTGAAGGAGATCACGGGCAGCCGCTCGTCCTGGACGAGGGCCGGCATGCGGTCGTTGGAGACCGGCAGGATCGACCAGGAGCCGGCGGGCAGCTCGGTCTCGGCGAGCAGCTCGCCGATGACCAGAGCGGACAGCGGGGTCGCCGGGGCGGGCTTCAGGATGATCGGCGCGCCGGCCGCGATCGCCGGGGCGATCTTGTGCGCGCACAGGTTCAGCGGGAAGTTGAACGGCGCGATGCCGAGCACCACGCCCTTCGGGAAGCGCCGGGTGAGCGCGAGCCGCCCCTGACCGCCGGCGTCGGTGTCGAGCCGCTGGGCCTCGCCGCCGTTGAACCGCCGGGCCTCCTCGGCCGCGAAGCGGAACACGGAGACGGCCCGGCCGACCTCGCCGCGGGCCCACTTGACGGGCTTGCCGTTCTCGGCGGAGATCAGTTGCGCGATCTCCTCGGTGCGCTCGACGAGCCGCTTGCTGACGTGGTCGAGGGCGGCGGCGCGCACATGGGCCGGGGTGGCGGCGAACTCGTCCCGCACGGCGTAAGCGGCGGCGACCGCCTCCTCGACCTGCGCGTCCGTCGGCACGCCGACCCGGCCGACGAGCCGGCCGTCCCACGGGGAGGCGACGTCGAAGCTGTCCTCGCCGGCGACCTGGCGTCCGGCGAGCCAGAAGGCGTGGGTGGCCCCCACGTTCGTTTCCTGGGGCATGGTCGAGTCCCGGCCCTTCCGCTTAGGGGGTGTCCTGTGGTTTTCGTGGTCCACGGTAGGGGCGCGAGGCCGAGGAGGCGCTTGTCCGAGTCGTACGGGTGGGCGGCTCGGGTACGACGGTTTGGCGTGGTCGGCCGCGTTCCCGTTCCAGGAGGAGCCACAGCGCCCCGAGCAGCACGGTGCACAGGCACCAGCTGGCCACCACGTCGAGCGGCCAGTGGTAGCCGCGCCGGACCAGCCCGAAGGAGACGGCGAGGACGAGGAGCGCGCCGGCAGCCGCGGCCGCCCGGCGCGCGAGCGGGGTCCGCAGCCACGGCAGCAGGACCAGCACCGCGGAGCCGTAGGCGACGGCCGCCGTCGCCGTGTGCCCGGACGGGTAGTAGCCGGTGGCGGGCGGCACGGCGGGCGTTCCGGGCCGGTCGGTCCACTCCTTGAGGGGGACGACGATGAGCGGCACCAGCAGCATCAGGCCGAGCGCCGCGACCGCCGGCGCCCACCACCGCGCCCCGCCCGCCGCTCTCCCCCGCCAGGCCGCATACCCGGCGGCCAGCACCAGCACGGGCACCGCGATCTGCACCTCGCCCAGGTCGGCCAGCAGCTCGGAGACCCGGTCGGGGTGGACCAGGACACGGCTGAGGCGCCCGTCCACGCGCAGCAGCGGTCCGCCGACGGCGACCTGCCAGGTGATCACCGCGAAGAGAACGGCGGGCAGGCCGCCGAGGAGGCCGAGAAGGGGGCCGGAAGGGGGGCCGGGACGGGGACCGCGGAGGGGGCCGGGAGGGGGGCCGGGACGGGGACCGCGGAGGGGGCCGGGAGGGGGGCCGAGTGGCGGGCGGCTCGGACGGGACGACATGGTCCACAGCTTGTCAGCTTGTCGGAGCGGCCGTGGGCCGGAGAAAGGCCGAAAAAAAGACCCCGGAGTGCGTCCGGGGTCTTTTCCGCGTGGTCGGCACCTGAAGAAGGAGGTCGGCCGCCCCGGAACAGGGGGGATTGTTCCGGGGTGGCCGTCCGGACCGGAGACGCCGGCCGCCCCGGGGGGTTTGGGGCGGGCGACCGTCCGATCGGTGGAGATCCGAAGCCGAAAGCTCCGGTTGTGTGCGCGAGGGCACGACCAGGTCGAAGCTGGGGAGGCCCCGGCCTGGATTCCGCCCACGGTCTCCCGGGGGCGGGGTGTATCTCTCATCCGGGTAGAACCTACGACAGCTCCCGGCGCTGCGACAGGCCGTCTGCCGTCCCGCCATCCTCCTCGCACACCTTCTTCACACGCTGTGCGGCCGAGGGGCATCAGCTGTGCGGCGACCGCTTCAGATGCGCGCGAACGCCTGCTCGATGATGTCGAGGCCCTCGTCGAGCAGGTCCTCTCCGATGACCAGCGGGGGCAGGAAGCGCAGCACATTGCCGTAGGTGCCGCAGGTGAGCACCAGCAGGCCCTCCTGGTGGCAGGCCTTGGCGAGCGCCGCGGTCGCCTCGGCGTTCGGCTCCTTCGTCGTGCGGTCCTTGACCAGCTCGATGGCGATCATCGCGCCGCGTCCGCGGATGTCGCCGATGACGTCGAACTTCTCGGCCATGGAGGTGAGGCGGCCCTTCATGATCGCCTCGATCCTCTTCGCCCGTGCGTTGAGGTCCAGCTCCTTCATCGTCTCGATGGAGCCGAGCGCGCCCGCGCAGGCGACCGGGTTGCCGCCGTAGGTGCCGCCCAGGCCGCCCGCGTGCGCCGCGTCCATGATCTCGGCGCGGCCGGTGACGGCGGCCAGCGGCAGACCGCCGGCGATGCCCTTGGCGGTGGTGATCAGGTCGGGGACGATCCCCTCGTCCTCACAGGCGAACCACTGGCCGGTGCGGCAGAACCCGGACTGGATCTCGTCGGCGACGAAGACGATGCCGTTGTCGGACGCGAACTTGCTGATGGCCGGCAGGAAGCCCTTGGCGGGCTCGATGAAGCCGCCCTCGCCGAGCACCGGCTCGATGATGATCGCGGCGACGTTGTCCGCGCCGACCTGCTTGCTGATCTGGTCGATGGCCTGCGCGGCGGCCTCGGGCCCGGCGTTCTCGGCGCCGGTCGGCCAGCGGTAGCCGTAGGCGACCGGCACCCGGTAGACCTCGGGCGCGAACGGGCCGAAGCCGTGCTTGTACGGCATGTTCTTCGCGGTCAGCGCCATCGTGAGGTTGGTGCGGCCGTGGTAGCCGTGGTCGAAGACGACGACGGCCTGGCGCTTGGTGTGAGCGCGCGCGATCTTCACGGCGTTCTCGACGGCCTCGGCGCCGGAGTTGAACAGTGCCGACTTCTTGGCGTGGTCGCCCGGTGTCAGCTCGGCGAGCGCCTCGGCGACCTCCACATAGCCCTCGTAGGGCGTGACCATGAAACAGGTGTGGGTGAAGTCGGCGAGCTGGGCGGCGGCCCGGCGCACCACGGCCTCGGCGGACGCCCCGACGGAGGTGACCGCGATGCCGGAGCCGAAGTCGATCAGGCGGTTGCCGTCGACGTCCTCGATGATCCCGCCGCCCGCACGCGCGGTGAACACGGGCAGCACCGAGCCCACGCCGGCCGCGACCGCGGCGGTCCGGCGGGCCTGGAGTTCCTGCGACTTGGGGCCGGGAATGGCGGTGACGACGCGGCGCTCCTGCGGAAGGGCGGTCATGAGGGGCTCCTGAGGTTCTGCGGACGCTTTCGTTCTCTTCTCGCAGGCTAGGACGGGGAGTGGGGGGTCGGCATGCTCCATGTGGGCGGTGTCGGCGAGGCGGCTTGTCCGTCCTGGACAGTGCGGACGGGCGGCGATCGTCGCAGGCCCGGCCGCGTAAGCGGTGAACTCCCCTTGCGGGCGCGTTAGATTGACTCGCTGAGGGCAGACGGAACGGCTGGTCAGGGGGCAGGGGCGATGGACAGCGACGGGACGCAGGACGCGCGGCGTGCGCAGGCGAATCCTGTACCGCGCCCGGCGGGGCCGCCCGCCGTGCCGCCGCGGCCGGAGCGGGCGCCGGGCGTCCCGCCCGCCTTCGAGCACTCCCCGCGGGCCGCGTCCGCCGTGGCCGACTGGCTCGACGAGGCGCGCCCCACGACCCGGCCCGGCGTCTGGCGGCACGGTCACCGGCCGCCGAAAACGGCGCGGACGGCGGAGCGGCTCGCACCGGTGACCGTCGTCGGCATGCTCGTGCCGCTGGTGATCGCGCTGGTCCTGTGGTCGCTGTGGCGGCGGGGCGCCATGCCCTACCAGTTCACCCTGCTGCGGCTGTTCACCCCGGACGACTGGTGGTGGGGCGGCACGATCGCCTCCCCGAAGAACATGGACGGCGCCGAGGCGCGTGTCGTCTACGACGGCGTCTTCTTCGCCGTCCTCCTCTACGCCATGGGACGGCTGGGCAGCTGGCCGCACACGGTGCGGCACTTCGTCGGCGGCCGGCCCCAGCCCGCGCGGGCCCTGACCGCCCTGCTCGGCGCGCTCGCCGCGCTGAGCTTCGTCTTCCCCGGCGCCTTCGGCGTCGGCTGGGACGCGCTGCCGGTCGTCGACCCGCTGTTCTCGCTCATCGTGCTGATCTCCGGCGGTTACGAGCTGTTCGCCTCCCCCCTGTTCACGAACGCGCTGTACGCGGCCATCACGCTGCTGGTGGCATGGCCGTTCGCCCGGCTCGGCGGCTGGTGGCCGTACGCGCAGGAGCTGCTCGCCGCCCGTCGTGCGGGTCCCGGCCAGGCCGTGCCCGCGGCCGAGCGGCCCCGCTCCCAGTGGCCCGAGCTGCGCGACGCCGGACAGTACGAGGCGGCCGACCTGCTGACCGGCGAGGTCGCCGCGGGCCGGATGAACGACGTGGACTGCGTGCGCGTGCGGCGGGCCTGGTCCGCCGGATTCGGGGACTTCCGGGAGACCGTGCTGCGGCAGGGCGGGGCTGCCTGGACCCATCCCTCCGGCGCCCGCGACCTGCCCCGGCGCTCCGCGCGCCACGACCTGCTCGCCGGGCAGGTGCGCATCGGCCGATGGGCGGGCGGCGAGCGCACGCCTGCCGTCTACCGGGAGGCGGGCGCCGCGCTCGGCCCGGACGTGCTGGGCACGTCGCTGCTCGCCGTCGGGCCGTCCGGGTCGGGCAAGACGCGGACCCTGCTCGAACCGCTGACCGAGTCGCTGGCCCTGCAGGCGCTCACCGGGACGTGCGCCGTGGTCGCGGTGTCGTCGCCGGGCGGACCGCTCGGCCCGGACGAGGCGTTCGACGTCATCGTCCGGATCGGCGACCCGTCGTCCGTGCACGACCTGGACCCGTACGCGGGCTCCGACGACCCGGACGAGGCGGCCGCGATCCTCGCCGAGGCGCTGTCCGGCGACCTCGACGCGGTGAGCGGCCAGAGCGCTGCGACGGCCCTCGCCCAGTTGCTCGGCCCCTACCGGGCCGTGCACGGGTGCTTCCCCGCCCTCCCCGAACTGCTCGCGCTGCTGGAGGGCGAGCCGGGGGCGGTTTCCGCGCTGCGCGAGGCGGTGGCCGGCGACGAGGTGATGCGCCGTGAGCTGGAGGCCCGCGTCCGCCAGACGGGCACGCCGGGCGACGCGGGCCGTGCGCTCGCCGACCGGCTGGCGCTGCTGAACCGTCCGGTGTTCGCGGAGTTCTTCGGCGGCGGGAGCAACGCGCACCGGGCGTTCTCGCTGCGCGCCGTCGCCCACCATCCGCTGCGGGTCCGTGTGGACCTGCCCGACCGGGGACACGAGGAGGCGGGCCGGCTGATCACCCGACTGGTCCTCGCCCAGTTCCAGACGGTCGTGCGGGAGCGGCGCGAGCACTTCGCGTGCCTCGTCCTCGACGACGCCACGGGCACCGTCACCGAGGGGTCGGTGCGCCGGCTGCAACGGCTGCGCTCGCAGAACGCGGGCGTGGTGCTCGCCCTGCGCAGCGTCGGCGACGTCCCCGAGTCGCTGCACGGGCCGCTGTACGGCGCGGTCGGCTGCCGGATGGCGTTCTCGGGCATCACCACCTGGGACGGCAACCGGTTCGCGCAGACCTGGGGCACCGAGTGGGTCGAGACCACGGAGGTCGCCAAGCACACCGTCTTCGCCGACCAGCCGATGACCCGCGCCATCCACGCGCTGCGCAAGCTGGTGACCGGCAGGGCGGTGACCACCGACGCGGTGACCGTGCGGCAGGTGGAGCGGGAGCGGTGGTCGGCGTCCCAGCTGGCGCACGAGATCCCGCCCGGCCACGCGGTGCTGTCCCTGACGAGCACGGGCGGCGAGCACGCGCCGCCGCTGCTGGTGGACCTGCGGGGCTGAAGCGACGACCCGAGACCGTACGGTGAGGCAGAATCGAGACAGGCCGTTCATACGAAGCGGCCAAAGGATCACGCGTCAGTAGAGCAGACGTCGAAAGAACAGACGTCGAAGGAGCACGCTCCGCACGTCCGCACCCCGGTGGTTCCAGACCCTTGACGACTCCTCACCCGGATGGTTCCGCACCCTCCCCCGATCTGAAGGCCCCATGCCTCCCACCCTCGCGTCGCTCGTCCACCATTCCGCGCTGAAGCTCACCGTGCGGGCGGGCGAGGACCGTCTGGACGTGCCGGTGCGCTGGGCGCACGTCAGCGAGCTCGCGGACCCCGTGCCGTACATGGAGGGCGGGGAGCTGCTGCTGATCACCGCGCTCAAGCTGGACGCGGAGGACCCGGAGGCGATGGGGCGCTATGTGCGGCGGCTGTCGAAGGCCGGCGTGGTCGGGCTCGGTTTCGCCGTCGGCGTCAACTACGACGAGATCCCGCAGGCGCTCGTGGACGCGGCCGAGGAGGAGAACCTGCCCCTGCTGGAGGTGCCGCGCCGCACGCCCTTCCTCGCGATCAGCAAGGCGGTGTCGGCGGCCATCGCGGCCGACCAGTACCGGGCGGTGACCGCGGGGTTCGCGGCTCAGCGCGAGCTGACGAAGCAGGCTCTCACGGGCGGCGCCGAGGGGCTGCTCCGCGCGCTCGCCGCCCAGGTCGACGGGTGGGCGGCGCTGTACGACGCGTCGGGCGCCGTGGTGGCGGCCGCACCCGAGTGGGCCGCCCGGCGGGCCGCACGGCTCACGGCGGAGGTGGAGCGGCTGCGGGAGCGGCCGACCCCGGCCTCCGCGGTCGTCGGGGGCGGCGGCGGGCCGGTGCGCGCCGCGTCCGAGGACCGCCACGACGACCGGGTCGAACTGCACTCGCTGGGCACCGGACGGCGTCCTCGCGCGGCGCTCGCCGTCGGCACCGCCGCGGCTCCGGGCACCGCCGAGCGGTACGCCGTCCACTCGGCCATCGCCCTGCTCACCCTCACCACGGAACGCTCGCGCTCGCTGTACGCGGCGCAGCAGCGGATCGGCGCGGCGGTGCTGCGGATGCTGCTGGCGGGCGAACCGGACCACGCGCGGGCCGTCGCCGGGCACCTGTACGGCGATCTGCTCGACGTCCCCTTCCGGGTGATCGTCGCCGACTCGGTGCCGGCCCCGGTCACGCGGACGCACCCGGAGGGGCAGGGTCCGCTCGCGGCCCGGTCGCCTGCTCCGTCCGACACGGCCGGCGACCCGTTCGGCGGTCTCGTCGAGGCTCTCGAGTCGGCGGCCGCCCGGGCCGGCGAGGCCGTGCTGGTGGTGCCCGAGGGCGAGCGGCTGGTGGCGCTGGTCACGGACGGCGGCGCGGCCGTGTCGGCGTGCGCCCGGTATGCGACGGCACTGGAGGCCTCCCGGGCGGACGGGGGCGGCGGGGCCGAGGCCGACCCGGGGGACGAGCTCGTGGTGGGCCTGTCCGCGCCGGCCGGGCCGATCGCGGCGGCGGCCGCCTACAAGCAGTCGGAGCAGGCCCTGTCCGTGGCGCGACGACGGGGCCGGGTGTTCGTGGAGCACGAGCGGCTGGCGGCGGGTTCGGTGCTGCCGCTGCTCGCGGACGACGCGGTGAAGGCGTTCGCGGACAGCCTGCTGCGCGCCCTGCACGAGCACGACGCGACCGGCCGCGGCGATCTGGTGGCCTCTCTGCGGGCCTGGCTCTCCCGCCACGGGCAGTGGGACGCGGCCGCGGCCGACCTGGGCGTCCACCGCCACACCTTGCGCTACCGGATGCGCCGGGTGGAGGAGATCCTCGGCCGCTCCCTGGACGACCCGGACGTCCGCATGGAGCTGTGGCTGGCCCTCAAGACGACGTCGGCGGACTGAGCGTTGTGTCGCGGCGACGCCGCGCCCGGCCCCGCGCGCGGCCCGGCGCTCCCCTCGGCCGGGTCACAGGGCACATGAGCACGCGGCCGTTCCGGCGCCGTGCCGGCCGCACGGGCGGCCGGCCTGAGAACGCTCGACGCGCCTTCGGGTCGGGGGACGTGGGGGCGCGCCGGCACGGGCGGGACGGCGGTGGGGGCGTCCGGTCGGTCAGCCGCCCTCTCCGACGGCCGGCCCCGCCGCCGCCTCGTGCATCGCCAGTTCGAGGAGTGCCGCGTCGGTCAGCGTGCCGGAGCCGTCCGGCGTCACCAGCCAGCGCACTCCCCTGGTCGAGCGGCCCGGATAGGGCACGACGATCCAGGTGCCGGCCCCCGCGGTGCGGATGCCGGTGCCGAGCCAGCGCGCCGCCGTCCCCGGCGCCACGAAGAACCCCATGCGGTCGTCGCCGAAGTCGACGAGCACCGGGCCCGGCCGGTCGAGGATCCGGGTGAGCACGTCGAGGGTGGGATAGCCGAGCGTGCCCGGCAGGATGAGCACGTCCCAGGCCCGGCCCGCGGGCAGCAGCGCCACCCCGAGCGGGTTGCGCTCCCACTCCCACCGGCACGCCTCGGGATCCGGTGCGACGGATGCCAGCCAGTCGACCGCCGTCTTCGCCCCAGCCATGTGAGGACCTCCCTCTCGCTCGTGGACACGGGGTCGCGTCCACGAGGGAGAGGGAGGTCGGCGGCGAGCATTACGCGGGTTCGGGCCACCCGTACGGGTGAACCGGCTCACACTCCGCGGACCGGGTTCCCGGCACCGCGCCCCGCGGGCCGGGCCCCACGGGGCGGCGCTCCGCGGGTCACGGTCCGCCGGTCACGGTCCGCCGGTCACGGTCCATGGGTCGCGCTCCGGCGGCTCAGCTGTCGAAGCCGAGCCCCAGCTTGTCCATGGTCTTCAGCCACAGGTTGCGCCGGCCGCCGTGCGCGTCGGCGCGGGCCAGGGACCACTTGGTGAGGGCGATGCCGGTCCAGGCGAAGGGCTCGGGCGGGAAGGGCAGCGGCTTCCTGCGGACCATCTCCAGCCGTGTCCGCTCGGTGCTCTCCCCCGCCAGCAGGTCGAGCATCACCTCGGCGCCGAAGCGGGTCGCCCCGACGCCCAGGCCGGTGTACCCGGCCGCATAGGCGACCTTGCCCTGGTGCGCGGTGCCGAAGAACGCCGAGAAGCGCGAGCAGGTGTCGATCGCCCCGCCCCACGCGTGCGTGAAGCGGACGCCCTCCAGCTGCGGGAAGCAGGTGAAGAAGTGTCCGGCGAGCTTCGCGTAGGTCTCCGGACGGTCGTCGTACTCCGCGCGCACCCGGCCCCCGTAGGGGTAGACGGCGTCGTACCCGCCCCACAGGATCCGGTTGTCGGCGGACAGCCGGAAGTAGTGGAACTGGTTGGCGCTGTCCCCGAGTCCCTGCCGGTTCTTCCAACCGATCGAGTCGAGCTGTGCCGGGGTCAGCGGTTCGGTCATCAGCGCGTAGTCGTAGACCGGGACGGTGTACGCCCGCACGCGCTTGACCAGGTTCGGGAAGATGTTCGTGCCCAGGGCCACCTGCCGGGCGCGGACCTGCCCGTACGGCGTGTGGACGGCCGTCCCCGCGCCGTACGGCTTCAGGTCCAGCGCGGGCGTGTGCTCGTACACCCGTACCCCGAGACGGACGCACGCCCGCTTCAGGCCCCAGACGAGCTTGGCGGGGTGGAGCATGGCCACGCCCCGGCGGTCGTGCAGGCCCGCCCGGAAGGTGGGCGAGGCGACCTGCTCGCGCACCGCTTCCGCGTCGAGGAACTCGATGCCGTCGGCGAGGCCCCTGCTCTCGAGCTCCTCGTACCACTCGCGCAGTTCCCGTGCCTGGTACTCCTCGGTGGCGACGTCGATCTCGCCGGTGCGCTCGAAGTCGCAGTCGATCCCGTGCCGGGCGATCGCCGCCTCGATCCCGTCGAGGTTGCGCATCCCCAGCTCCTCCAGCCGGTGGATCTCGTCCGGCCAGCGGGCCAGCCCGTTGGACAGCCCGTGGGTGAGGGAGGCGGCGCAGAACCCTCCGTTGCGGCCCGAGGCGGCCCAGCCCACCTCGCGGCCCTCCAGCAGCACCACGTCCCGCTGCGGGTCTCGCTCCTTGGCGACGAGCGCGGTCCACAGTCCGCTGTACCCGCCCCCGACGACCAGCAGATCGCAGGTCTCGGGGCCGGTGAGCGCGGGCTCGGGGCGGGGCCTGCCCGGGTCTTCCAGCCAGTACGGGACCGGCTGTGCGTCGGAAAGAGAAGTGATCCACCGGTTCATGGCGCCTGGGGCCATGATGTCAACTCCCTACAGGGCCTCTCGGCTTCGAGCTCTATGCCTTTTGTCTGTTGCGGCGGTTGCTGACGACCATCGACGTCAGCACCAGCAGGACGGCGACCAGGAACATGGCCGTGCCGATGACGTTGATCTGGACGGGCGTTCCGCGCTGCGCCGAGCCCCACACGAACATGGGGAAGGTGACGGTCGAGCCCGCGTTGAAATTGGTGATGATGAAATCGTCGAAGGAGAGCGCGAAGGCGAGCAGCGCGCCCGCGGCGATTCCGGGCGCCGCGATGGGCAGCGTGACGCGCAGGAACGTCTGCGCCGGCCCGGCGTAGAGATCCTGGGCGGCCTGCTCCAGTCGGGGGTCCATCGACATGACGCGCGCCTTGACCGCCGTCACGACGAAGCTCAGGCAGAACATGATGTGCGCGATGAGGATCGTCCAGAAGCCCAGCTGCGCGCCCAGGTTGAGGAAGAGGGTGAGCAGCGAGGCGGCCATGACGACCTCGGGCATCGCCATCGGCAGGAAGATCAGCGAGTTCACGGCGCCCCGCGCGCGGAAGCGGTAGCGGACCAGCGCGAAGGCGATCATCGTGCCGAGGAGGGTGGCGCCGAGAGTCGCCCAGACGGCGATCTGGAGGCTGAGCGACAGCGAGCCGCAGAGGCCGGCGACCCCGCACGGGTCCTGCCAGGCGTCGGTGGAGAACTGCTGCCACTCGTAGTTGAAGCGGCCTTTCGGTTTGTTGAAGGAGAACACGGTGACGACGACGTTCGGCAGGAGGAGATAGCCGAGCGTGAGAAGTCCCGCGATGACCACGAAATGGCGCTTGAGCCAGTTGATGAGGGACATTCAGACCAGATCCTCCGTCCCCGACCTGCGGATGTAGAAGGTGACCATGAAGAGGATCGTGGCCATGAGGATGAAGGAGAGGGCCGCCGCCGTCGGGTAGTCCAGCACGCGCAGGAACTGCGTCTGGATGACGTTTCCGATCATGCGGGTGTCGGTCGAGCCGAGGAGTTCCGCGTTGACGTAGTCGCCGGCCGCCGGGATGAAGGTGAGCAGGGTGCCGGAGACCACGCCCGGCATCGACAGCGGGAAGGTGACCTTGCGGAAGACGGTGGCCGGCGTGGCGTACAGGTCGCCGGCCGCCTCGTGCAGCCGTCCGTCGATGCGCTCCAGCGAGGAGTACAGCGGAAGGATCATGAACGGCAGGAAGTTGTACGTCAGACCGCAGACCACCGCCAGGGGCGTGGCGAGGACGCGGTCGCCCGCGGTCCAGCCGAGCCAGCTGGTGACGTCGAGGACGTGCAGGGTGTTCAGGGCGCCGACGACGGGGCCGCCGTCCGCGAGGATCGTCTTCCAGGCGAGGGTGCGGATCAGGAAGCTGGTGAAGAACGGCGCGATCACCAGGATCATGATCAGGTTCCGCCAGCGGCCCGCCCGGAAGGCGATCAGGTAGGCCAGCGGGTAGCCGAGCGCCAGGCACAGGATCGTGGCGGCGCCCGCGTAGAGGACCGAGCGCAGGAACTGCGGCCAGTACGCGCTGAGGGCGTCCCAGTAGGTCGCGAAGTGCCAGGTGACCTTGTAGCCCTCCTCCAGGGAGCCCGTCTGCACGGACGTGGAGGCCTGGTAGATCATCGGCAGCGCGAAGAACACGACCAGCCAGAGCAGGCCGGGCAGCAGCAGCCAGTACGGCGTCAGCCGGCCGCGCTTGCGGGGCGGCTTCTTCGTCGGCGCCGTCGGGGAGAGAGGCGGGGGCGCCTCGGTGAGCGTCGCCATCTCAGACCGCCGTCTCTTCCTGGATGCCCGCGGAGCCCGTCGTCCCGGCGAGCAGGGACTGGGCCGCGTCCAGGCCGAAGGTGTGGGCCGGGCTCCAGTGCAGGACCACGTCGGCGCCGGGGACGAGCCGGGTGTCGCGGTCGACGTTCTGGACGTAGACCTCGAACTCCGGACAGACCGAGCTGTCGATCACGTACTGGGTGGAGACGCCGATGAACGAGGAGTCGGCGATCTTCCCGGTGATCCGGTTGCGGCCCTCGGGGATCTCGCCGGCGTCGTCGGCGTGGGTCAGGGAGATCTTCTCGGGGCGTACGCCGACCAGCACCCTGCCGCCGTTCGTGGTGGGTGCGGCGCAGCGCGTCACGGGCAGCACGAGCTTTCCGTCGCCCGCCTTGAGCACGATGTCGTCACCGGCCTTGGAGTCGACCTCGGCCTCGATGAGGTTGGAGGTGCCGAGGAAGTTGGCGACGAACGTGGTGTGCGGGTTCTCGTAGAGGTCGGCCGGGGAGCCGAGTTGTTCGACTCGGCCCCCGTTCATCACGGCGACCGTGTCGGCCATCGTCATGGCCTCCTCCTGGTCGTGCGTGACGTGGACGAAGGTGATGCCGACCTCGGTCTGGATGCGCTTGAGCTCCAGCTGCATCTGGCGGCGCAGCTTGAGGTCGAGGGCGCCGAGCGGCTCGTCGAGCAGCAGGACCTTGGGGTGGTTGATCAGGGCGCGGGCCACGGCGACGCGCTGCTGCTGGCCGCCGGAGAGCTGGTGGGGTTTCTTGCGGGCCTGTTCCCCGAGCTGCACGAGCTCCAGCATGTCCTCGACCTGCTTCTTGACGCTCTTTATGCCGCGCCGGCGCAGGCCGAAGGCGACGTTCTCGAAGATGTCGAGGTGCGGGAAGAGGGCGTAGGACTGGAAGACGGTGTTCACCGGCCGCTTGTAGGGCGGGAGCGCCGTCACGTCTTGATCGCCGAGGTGGACGGTCCCGGAGGAGGGTTCCTCCAGGCCGGCGATCATGCGCAGGGTGGTGGTCTTGCCGCAGCCGGACGCGCCGAGCAGGGCGAAGAAGGAGCCCTGCGGGACGGTCAGGTCCAGCGGGTGCACGGCGGTGAAGGAGCCGTAGGTCTTGCTGATGCCGGTGAGGCGGACGTCGCCGCTGCCGCTGTCGGTCGTCTTCATCGTCGTCACGCCCCAGTGAGCTTTGCGAACTTGGCCTGGTAGGCGGTCTCTTCCTTCGAGCTCAGGGAGCGGAAGGCGTGGGACTTCGCCTGCATGGCCTTGTCGGGAAGGATCAGCGGGTTGTCCGCCGCCGACTTGTCGATCTTGGCGAGGTACGGTTTCACGTCCGCGACCGGACTCACGTAGTTGATGTACGCGGCGAGCTCGGCAGCCGGCTCGGGCTCGTAGTAGTAGTCGATCAGCCGCTCGGCGTTCGTCTTGTGGCGCGCCTTGTTGGGGATCAGCATGTTGTCGGTCGACGTCATGTAGCCGCTGTCCGGGACGACGTAGCCGACGTCCGGGTTGTCGGCCTGGAGCTGCACGATGTCGCCGGCCCAGGCGACGCAGGCCGCCAGGTCGCCCTTGCTGAGATCGGACGTGTAGTCGTTGCCGGTGAAGCGGCGGATCTGGCCTTTGTCGACCGCCTTCTGGAGGCGGGCGATGACCGCGTCGTAGTCGTCGTCGGTGAACCTCGCCGGGTCCTTGCCCATGTCGAGCATGGTCATGCCGACGGTGTCGCGCATCTCGGTCAGCAGGCCGACCCGGCCCTTGAGCGCCGGGGTGTCGAGCAGGTCGGAGACCGACTTCACCTCGACGCCGTCGAGCGCCTTCTTGTTGTAGGCGACGACCGTCGAGATGCCCTGCCAGGGATACGAGTAGGCACGGCCCGGGTCCCAGTCGGGGCTGCGGAACTGGCTCGACAGGTTGGCGAAGGCGTGCGGCAGGTTGGACGCGTCCAGCTTCTGGACGTATCCGAGCCTGATCATGCGGGCGGCCAGCCAGTCGGTGAGGACGATGAGGTCGCGGCCGGTGTCCTGGCCGGCGGCGAGCTGCGGCTGGATCTTGCCGAAGAACTCGTCGTTGTCGTTGATGTCCTCGGTGTACTTGACCGTGATGCCGGTCCGCTTGCGGAACGCGTCCAGCGTGGGACGGTGCTTCCCGCTGTCGTCCACGTCGATGTACTCCGGCCAGTTGGAGAAGTTGACGACCTTCTCCTTCGCCGAGTGGTCGTCGGCGGAGACGCCGCCCTGTGACTTGCCGGCGGCGGGGATTCCGCAGCCGGCAAGCGCTCCGAGGCCGCCCAGGGCGAGCGCGCCGCCGGCGGAGGCGCGCAACAGCGACCGGCGGGTCATGGCCGCCCTGGCGTTGCGGAAACTGCGCCGTACGGCGGCCAGTTCGGCCGGGCTCAGGCGGTCGGGCTCGTACTGCTCCATGCGCGTGGTGCCCTTTCGGGAGGTCAGGCCGTGGTCCGCGGCCGTTCGTCGTCGCTTATGAGTCCCCGAAGACCGTGCGGTGCCAGGGCTTGCGGGCCACCGCCGTGTTATCGAACATAACGTGCTTTACCTGGGTGTATTCCTCGAACGAATACGCTGACATGTCCTTGCCGAAGCCGGACGCCTTGTAACCGCCGTGCGGCATCTCGCTGATGATCGGGATGTGGTCGTTGATCCACACGCACCCGGCCTTGATCTCTCGTGTGGCGCGGTTCGCCCGGAAGACGTCCCGGGTCCACGCGGAGGCCGCGAGCCCGTAGGGGGTGTCGTTGGCGAGCCGGACGCCCTCGTCGTCGGTGTCGAACGGCAGGACGACCAGCACCGGACCGAAGATCTCCGACTGGACGGCCTCGCTGTCCTGGGCGGCGTCCGCGATCAGGGTGGGCAGATAGTAGGCGCCGTTCTTGAGGTCGCCCTGGGGCGCCTCGCCGCCCGTCACCACGCGCGCGTAGCCGCGCGCCCGGTCGACGAAGGCGGCGACCCGGTCGCGCTGCGCGTGCGACACGAGCGGGCCGAGGTCCGTGCCCGCGGCGAACGGGTCCCCTACCCGCACGGTCTCCATCAGCGCGGCCGTCCGCTCGATGAAGGCCTCGTAAAGAGGCCGTTGCACGTACGCGCGCGTGGCGGCCGTGCAGTCCTGCCCGGTGTTGATGAGCGAGCCGGCGACCGCGCCGTGGACGGCGGCCTCCAGGTCGGCGTCCTCGAAGACGACGAAGGGCGCCTTGCCGCCGAGCTCGAGGTGGAGTCGCTTGACGGTCGCGGTGGCGATCTCGGCGACCCGCCTGCCGACGGCGGTGGAGCCGGTGAAGGAGGTCATGACGACGTCGGGGTGGCCGACCAGGTGCTCGCCCGCCTCCCGTCCGGTCCCGTTGACGATGTTGATCACACCGTCGGGAATCCCGGCCTCCGACGCCGCTCGGGCGAACATCAGCGAGGTGAGCGGGGTGAGCTCGGCGGGCTTGAGCACGATCGTGTTGCCCGCGGCGATCGCCGGGAGGATCTTCCAGGCCGCCATCTGGAGGGGGTAGTTCCAGGGCGCGACGGAGCCGACGACGCCGATGGGTTCCCGGCGGACGTACGAGGTGTGGTCGCCGGAGTACTCGCCGGCGGACTGGCCCGCGAGATGCCGGGCGGCGCCGGCGAAGAACGAGGTGTTGTCGATCGTCCCCGGGACGTCGAACTCCCGGGTCAGCTTCAGCGGCTTGCCGCACTGCAGGGACTCGGCGCGGGCGAAGTCGTCGGCGCGGTCGGCGAGGACCGCGGCGAAACGGTGCAGGGCGTCGGAACGCTTGCCGGGCGTGGCGCCCGCCCAGCCGGGAAACGCGGCGCGGGCCGCGGCGACGGCCGCGTCGACGGTGTCCGTGCCCGCCAGGTCGTAGGTGCAGACCTCCTCACCGGTGGCGGGGTCGATCACGGCGTGGGCGTGCCCCGACTCGCCGCGGGCGAGGCGGCCGTCGATGTACTGGGCGCCTTCCGCGAACAGCTGCTGTGCGGGGAACCGGTCCTGCATGTCGCTCTCCTCCGCCTTCGCCCCGCTGTGCGCGGGGGCGGGTGGCGTAGCTCCAGCCTGATTTGATTGCCGATCCTGACAGAGCAAAGGCACTCCAACAAGTGATTCCGTTGTTGCCTTTTGGTTACGCGACGGAATCTGTCGGCGAGGGGTCGACCAGGTGTCGAGTCGCGACGGAAAAGGCAGGACGCTCTGTCAGTGGCACGTGCCATCCTCTGCTGCATGGAGACGATCGACAGCCGGGAGTCCCTGGTCAGGGCCGTCCGGGCGGGGGCCGGGATCAAGTACCTGCACTTCTGGGGCCACCGTCCGCGGCCGGACGGACGGATCGGCGCGAGCTGCCTCAGCCAGTGGTGGCCGTCACCGTTCGTGGTCGACAAGGTCGCCTACGCGACGGCGGAGCACTGGATGATGGCCGCGAAAGCGCGGCTCTTCGCGGACCCGGAGGCCGAGGAGCGGGTGCTGGCCGCCCGGTCGCCCGCCGAGGCGAAGAAGGAGGGGCGGCTGGTCCGCGGCTTCGACGACACAGCGTGGGAGCGCGAGCGGTTCCGGATCGTCGTCGAGGGCAGCGTCCACAAGTTCGCCTCGGACCCCGCGCTGAGCTCGTTCCTGCTGGGCACCCGCTCGAGGGTGCTGGTCGAGGCGAGCCCGATGGACCGCGTGTGGGGCATCGGCCTGACAGCGGACGACGAGGCGGCGATGAACCCCGAGCGGTGGCGCGGCCTGAACCTGCTGGGCTTCGCACTGATGCAGGCCAGGGAGCGGCTGCTCACAGACGCCTGAGGCGCCCGGGGGCGGGGCGGGGACGGTTCGGTTCTAGGGGGCCACGAACGTCAGGACGCCCACGCCGATCGCCAGCACCAGGCCCACCGCGCCGCAGATGATGCCGGCCAGCGCCTGACCCGGGTTCGAGGCCTCACCCCGGCGGGCCTTTCCGCGCCCGATCGCGCCGAACACGACGCCGAGGATGCCGAAGACGATGGCCAGCGGCCACAGACAGAAAACGACCGCGGCCAGGATCCCCAGGACCAGTCCGGCCACGCCTGTGCCGTTGTTGTCCCCTGCACCGGCGCCGCCCCAGCCGTAGAGCCCGGGCGCACCGCCGTAGTGCGGTGGGGACGGATAGCCATAGCCGCCGGCGTATCCGTACGGGATCTGCCCGGGCCCGTCGGGGGCGATGGGCGGCGGGGGGACCGGCCCGCCGTGGGCCGGAGGGGCAAAGTGCCCGGGGGGCGGCCCGCCCGCGGCCGTGGCGGGGTCCGGCGGCGGAAAGCCGCCGAGCGTGCCGCCCGGCTGCGGGCTCCCGAAGGGATCGGCCCAGGGCTGCGGCGTCACGCCGGGCAGCGAGGTCATCGTCCGCTGGTCGTGGACGGAGGCCGGCGCCCGGTCCTGCGCCGCGGGGCCGGCGCCGGGGGCCGGCGGTTGGTTCGCGGCGACGGTGTGGCCGGGGCCGCTCTGCGCCGCGCCGCCGGGCGCCGCCCACGGGCTCGGGGCGGGCGGGGAGGCTGCGCCCGGAGCACCGCCGGCCGGGGCGGCCTTGTCCAACGGCACCCGGGGCGTCGTCCCGGGCTGCGCGTCCCGCGGTCCGTCCGTCGCGTCGGAGGCGGGTGCGGGCCACGGGTCGCGGGCGGCGTCACCGGCCGGAGTCGGCGCGTCGTCGGACATGCGTGGATCCCCCTTGTCGCCCCTCGACGGGCGGTGGCTCTGCGTTCCGTCATCCGTACGCCGTTCCGCCCTGCGTACGTTCCGTCATGCTACGGCCCGCGGCCATCGAGAACGGCAGCGGGCCGCACCCCGCGCAAGACCGACGGCCCCCCTCCACCGCCGCGCCACCGCGCTTTCGCGCTCCCGCGCCACCGCGGCTCGGCCTCTCCCCCGCCGCAGGGCCTCCGCGCCGCCGCGCCGCCGCACCACCCCACCACCGCGCCTCCGCACCTCCCCACCACCGCGCCTCCGCACCACCCCACCTCTGCGCCTCCGCGCCTCCGCACCTCCCCACCACCGCGCCTCCGCACCACCCCACCTCTGCGCCTCCGCGCCTCCGTGCCGCCGCGCCACCCCACCACCGCGCCACCGCGCCACCCCACCTCTGCGCCACCGCGCCACCCCACCTCTGCGCTTCCGTGCCTCCGTGCCGCCGCGCCACCCCACCACCGCGCCTCCGCGCCACCCCACCTCCGCGCCTCCGTGCCTCCGCGCCTCCGCGCCTCCGCACCACCGCGCCACCGCGCCACCGCGCCTCCGCCTACGATGATCGGGACTCATCGATCAGCCGATCACCCGCGTCCCGTCCGGCCCGCTGGGCCCGGGGCGCCGTCCCGGGGAGGACCCCATGACCGACCGCCTCGACGCACCCTCAGCAGCCGCCCCCGGCTCCCCGGTCCCCGGCGTGCCCGCCGGCCCCACCGCGGCTGCTGCGGCCGGCGCCCGCGACCTGCACGCCTTCATCGCCGGGCTGCCCAAGGCCGAGCTGCACGTCCACCACGTCGGCTCCGCGTCCCCCCGCATCGTCTCCGAGCTGGCCGCCCGGCACCCCGACTCCAAGGTGCCCACCGACCCCGAGGCCCTCGCCGACTACTTCACCTTCACGGACTTCGCCCACTTCATCGAGGTCTATCTGTCCGTCGTGGATCTCATCCGCACCCCGGAGGACGTCCGGCTGCTCACCTACGAGGTCGCCCGGGACCTGGCCCGTCAGCGGGTGCGGTACGCCGAGCTGACCGTCACCCCGTTCTCCTCGACCCGGCGCGGCATCGACGAACGCGCCTTCATGGACGCCATCGAGGATGCTCGCAAGGCGGCCGAGGCGGAGTTCGGGACCGTGCTGCGCTGGTGCTTCGACATCCCCGGCGAGGCGGGTCTCGAGGCGGCCGAGGAGACGGCACGGCTCGCCACCGACGACCGGATCCGCCCGGAGGGGCTGGTCTCCTTCGGGCTCGGCGGGCCCGAGGTCGGTGTGGAACGCCCGCAGTTCAAGCCGTACTTCGACCGGGCGATCGCCGCCGGGCTGCGGTCGGCGCCGCACGCCGGCGAGACCACCGGCCCGCAGACGGTGTGGGACGCGCTGACGCATCTGCGTGCCGAGCGCATCGGCCACGGCACCAGCTCCGCACAGGACGAGAAGCTGCTCGCGCACCTCGCCGAACACCGCATCGCCCTGGAGGTGTGCCCGACGTCGAACATCGCCACGCGTGCGGTCCGCACCCTCGACGAGCACCCGATCAAGGAGTTCGTGCAGGCCGGCGTCCTGGTCACCGTCAACTCCGACGACCCGCCCATGTTCGGCACCGACCTGAACAACGAGTACGCGGTCGCCGCCCGGCTCCTCGGCCTCGACGAGCGTGGCGTCGCCGATCTCGCGCAGAACGCGGTCGAGGCGGCCTTCCTGGACGAGGCCGGCAAGGCCCGACTGCGGACCGAGATCGACGCGTACACCACCGGGTGGCTCGCCCCCTGACCTGAGCTCCCGATCCCATGCCCACGCCGGGTCCGGCCCGGGTCCGGGTCCGGGTCCCATCCGATCCGGGTCCGATCCGGGTCCGGGTCCGGGTCCGGGTCCCATCCGGGTCCGGGTCCGGGTCCCATCCGGGTCCGTCTCCGGGTCCGGACACAATGGGCCCATGCAGAACGTGACCGCCGTGGCCCACCGCGGCGACCCCTACCGTCTCCGTGAGAACACGATCCCTTCACTGCGTTCCGCGCTCGACCTGGGCGCGGACGCCGTGGAGTGCGACGTACGGCTCACCAGGGACGGCGTGCCCGTGCTGCTGCACGACGCGACCTTGAAGCGGCTGTGGGCGCACGACCGTCCGCTGGCCTCGTTGTCCGCGGCCGAGGTGCGCGGGCTGACGGCCGGCGCGGTGCCGACGCTCGCGGAGGCCCTCGCGGCGACCGAGGGCAGCCGGCTGATGCTCGACCTGCCCGGGACCCGGGAGGTGGGCGCGGCACGGCGGATCGTCGACGCCGTGCGCGAGGCCGGGGCGGCGGACCGGGTGTACTACTGCGCGGGCCCCGTCGCGATGCTCGCCGTGCGCGCCGCCGACCCGGCCGCCGAGATCGCGCTCACCTGCACGAGCCTGGCGCCCCCGCGTCCGGCGCTGCTCGCGGCGGTGCGGCCGCGCTGGCTCAACTACCGCTTCTCCCTGGTGGACCGGGAGCTCGCCGCGCGCGTCCACCGGGACGGCCGTCTGCTCTCCGTCTGGACCCCCGACACCCGCCGCTCCCTGCGCCGGCTCATCGGCCTGGGCGTCGACTCGATCACCACGAACCGCGTCGACCTCCTGACCGCGCTGCGCAAGGAGGGCTGAGCCCCTCGGGCCGTCTGACACCGGACACGGGACACCGGACACGGGACACCGGACGCCGGCAGCGGACCGGGGACGCCGGCGTCCGACACGGCCCGACGCGCCGCTCCGGACGCGGGAGCTGCCGTCAGCCGCGGTGCGCCGCAGTCACACGCGGGAACGCTGCGGCACGGTCGCCGGGTCGGCCGGGGTCTCCCGGGTCACGTACTGCGGGACCGGTGTGTCGTCGCCCCCGGTGTCACGGACCAGCCCGTAGCGCCGCGCGCCCTGGCCGGGTCCGCTCGTGACGTCCTGCTCCACGGCGTCCCAGGTCGTCGGGAAGACGTTGAGGCCGTAGTCGGCGCCCCGCTCGTTCACGGTGAGCGTGACGGTGCCCGTGAGGTAGAAGTACTCGTTCTGCCACATCTGCTGGGCGCCCGCCGGCAGGACGGTGTAGCCGGTGGCCCTGTCGCCCATGCCGGTGGCCGAGCCGTCCGTGCCGACGGGGTCGTCCATCCGGCGTCCGCCGCCGGAGGCGACGTGGAAGAGCCTGCCCCTGAGGCCGGTCCAGCTCGGCATGACCAGGGCGCCTGACCGGTACTGGGGCGATATCTGCCAGCGCACGAGGACATAGCCCTGCCCGCTGAGCGTCACGCTGTCCCCGCGGTGGTTCATGGTGGCGTGGGCGCCGCCGCTGCTGGTGACGCCGGACGCGGGCCGCTCCGGCAGGGCGCCGGGCGGGGCGTCCGGGTCGGGCGCGCGGTCGACGACGTCGACGACGCTTCCGTACCGGGCCGCCCTCTTCACGCTCTTCGACGGCGAGGGGGACGGTGACGGCGGCTCGGAGGGGGCGGCCTCGCCCGACGTGGAGGCGGTGGGCGCGGCGGGTGCGGCGGGCACGGCGGCCGCAGTCGGCGCGACGGCAGCGCGTCCCGGCGGGTCCTCGGGGGTGTGCACGACGACGTACGCGCCGCCCGCGGCGAGCGTCGCGCCGGCCGTGACCGCGACGGCCGGCTTGGTCAGCGCGGTCAGCACCTTCGCGGACCAGCCGGCGGAGGCGGTGCCGGCGACCGCAGCGGCCGTCTTGCCGCCGAGTGCCAGGGAGATCGCGAATCCGGCCGGGACGGGCACCAGGGCGATCCCCACGAGCAGCCGTTCCGCCGGCACGACGGACTCGTAGGCTCCGTCGCAGGAGCGGCAGCCGCGGATGTGCCGGGCCAGCCGCTTGCGCCAGACGGAGTCGGGGCTGCCGGTCCAGCGGGCGGTCAGCTCGCGCAGGCCCAGGCAGGCGCCGTCGAGGGCGCGCACGATGCCCCGTGAGACCTCCAGCCGCTCCTTGACCCGCTGCACGCGCACGGCCGCGTGCTGCCGGCTGATGCCGACGGCCTCGGCCAGCTCGCGCCTGGTGAGCTCGCCCGCGACCTCCAGCCACCACAGGGACAGCAGCTGCCGGTCCTCGTCGTCCAGCCAGCGCACCGCCTCCGCGACCTCCCGCCGCTGCCCTTCCAACTGCAGGCGCAGAACGGTGAGCTCGGCGAAGTCGGCGGTCCCGTCGACGGTCGTGCTCTCATCGAGACGGGCGGCGGTCCTGCGGCGGGCCCGGTCACACACCTGACGCATGGCGATGGCCACCAGCCAGGAGCGGAAGCTGTCGGGGTCGCGCAGCGAACCGAGGTTGCCGACGGCCCGCAGCATGGTCTCCTGGACGACGTCGTCCACGTCGGCGTGGCCGTTGAGGGCCCGGCCGACGACGTTGTAGACGAGCGGCAGCCAGCCCGCCACCAGTTCGTCCAGCGCGTCCCGGTCGCCGGCCTGGGCCGCCGCGACAGTGGCGCGCCAGTGCCCCCCGGCTTCGGCGTCGACGTACGTCCTCATGCCCGCACCCTCTCAGCCGGGCCCCCGTGGTCGGCAATGTCGGAGATCACACCTGAGGTGACGACATCGGCGGCCGGGGGATAACACTTTTCGCGGCCTTCCCGGCTCCCCGCCGCTCCCCGCCCCTCTCGGCTCCCCCTTCTCTCCGCTTCTCCGCTCCCCCGTTCCTCCTCTTCTCCGGGCCGCGGCGCTCACACCGCGGGCGCGGTCCAGGGGTTCGGGACGATCTCCGCCAGCCGCAGGATCTTCCTGCGCACGATGTACAACGGGACGACCCCGAACACGCCGAAGGACATGTCGATCACGCTCCACCAGAGGGGGATGCCCCGGATCGGTCCACAGATCAGCGCGAGCGGGACGATCCCGGCGCAGGCGATCATCGCGAACTCCACCACCCAGACGTTGCGGACCGGGTCGCGGTAGGGGCCGTAGAAGGCGACGGCGATCACGAGGTGCGCGAAGGCCAGCCAGTCCGTGCCGTAGAGGAGGAACGGGTAGTCGGCGTCGGCGGTGTCGAGGCCGCGCCGGACGCGCTCGATCCACTCCATCGCGCCGGGCAGCCGCTCCGGCACGGACAGCGCGCGCAGCAACTCCTCCGTCCAGCGCAGTTCATGGACGAGCGGGAAGGCTGTGACGCCGCTGAGCACCAGACAGACGACGAAGAGGGCCAGCCAGACACGAATGCCCATCACCAGGGCGGCTCTGTCGCTCATGACGGCAGCGTACGCCGAAATTGAACATGTTCAAAACATGTCCCGTGGACGGCGCCACGCGTACCGGCGTCACCGGCGCGTGGCCACGGCGGACGGCCTGACGGACCGTTCACCCGTCTCCGTCTCCGCCGGAGCGGGCCGGACCCCGGCCTGCGACGACGACGGCGAAGGCGACGGCGACCGGTCAGGGCTGCGGCCGCCGGTGGAGGCAGCGGTGTCGGTGGGAACAGTCGAGGCCCGGGCGTCCGGCGGCCGGGTCGCGGTCACCCCCTCGGTAGGGCCCTCGGCGACCGGGCTCGTCGGGGCCGAAGGAGCGGGCACGGTCGCCGGGCCGCTCGCCGGGGGCGGCGCGAGCGGGATCGCGGGCGGCTGCGTCCCGGACGTCGCCGGGCGCAGCGGCAGCAGGACGGCGAGCGCGGCGACGGCGCAGGTGGCGCCGGCCGCGGCCGCGGCACGCAGGGTCCGGCGGCGGCGCGCGCCGCGGCGGATCCGCTCGTAACTGCCGGCGGGCGGCGCGAGACGACCGGAGGCGGGCCGCAGGACGACGGCGAGGGGGTCGTCGGGAGCGAGGTCAGGACGGCCGTCGTCGAAGTCGTCAACGGGCGTGATCAAGGCTTCTCCTCAGGTGGGCGCGGAGCAGTTCGCGGGCCGCGTGCAGGTCGGCCTTGACGGTCCCTTCCTTGCGCCCGGTCAGCGCGGACACCTCCCGGATCGGCATGTCAGCGTAGTAGTGCAGCAGGATCGGGACGCGCAGCCGGTCGGGCAGGGACTGCACGAGCATCCGCACCGAGGGGTCGGCCGGTTCGGCGGAGGGGGCGATCGCGGCCTCGGCGGTGGCGCGGCGGACGGCCCGGCGTTCCCGCTCGAGCTTGCGCCAGTGATCGCGGACCAGGTTGGCGGCGGTGACGAACAGGAAGCCCTGGGGCTCCGCCACCGACGTCCAGCGGGCCCACAGCCGGGTGAACGCCTCCGACGCGATCTCGTGCGCCGTCTCGTCGTCGTCGACGAGACGGCGGCACCAGCCGGCCAGGCGTGGATAGAGGGCGGCGAACAGCTCGGACGCCGCCCTGTCGCGCGAGCGTGACCGTTTCAACGTTCTCCCGCAGAACTGCTCGAGCCGCTCGACGCGACGTCCGTCCCGGTGCTCGAACCCGCGCCCGACCCCGCGCCCGAACCCGGACTCGCCCCGGCGCTCGCAACGGCGAAGACGATCACGTTGTCGCGGTATCCGTCGCCGCTGCGGGGGCCGCCGCACGTGATGAGACGCAGTTCGGGGCGGTCCACGTTCCCGTAGACGTCCTGCGTCGGAAAGCGCGCCTTGTCGACGGTCCGCACCTCGGTGACGGCGAACTCGGCCGTCGTGCCGTTCTCCAGACGCGCCGCGATCCGGTCGCCGGAGCGCAGCCGGCCCAGGCGGCGGAAGACGCCGTCGCCGTAGCGGCCGACCGTGAGATGACCGAGGATCACCGACGGCCCCGTCTGCCCCGGAGTCGGCGAATGCTCGTACCAACCCGCCCGGTCGTGTTCCTCGACGGGAGGCACCTGGACGCTGCCGTCCGCGGCCAGTCCCAGCCGCATGACCGGGGTGTCGACCCCGATGGCCGCGATCCGCAGCCCGACCGGCGCCGAGCGGGCGAGCGGACGCACCGCCCGCCCGGCGGCCGCGGAGGGAGCCGAGGAGGCCGGGGAGGACGAGGAGGCGGCAGGGCCCGAGGCGGCCGCGGAGGCGCCCGGATCGGACCCGGCCGTCGAGCCGCCGGCGCAGCCCGTGAGCAGCAGCACCGCCAGCGCCGTCAGGGCCGCGGCGCGCCTGGAGAGCGGGCTCATGCGCCGGACGCCCTCCGGCGGCGTACGACGTGGAAGACCACGCCGGCCGCCGCGGACGCCGCGGCCGCGCCGCCGATCAGTGCGCCGTGGCCCTCGGACGAAGGCTCGGCGACACCGGTCCCGGCCCCTCCCCTGGGCACCACGCCGACCTGGCTCGGCACGGCCGACGGCGTCCTGCCGGACTCGGCGGGAGCGGTGGTCGGCATGGCGGAGGCGTCGGCCGGGGCCGGGGTCGAGGAGACGTTCCGCCCGACAGTGCTGGGCGCCGGGGTCGGCGTCCTCGAGTCGGCGAGTGCGGGCGTTGCGCCCGCCAGCAGGGCGGCACCCGCAACTGCCAGGCCGGCCAAGCCCGTTCGGGACATGAGTCGCATGAATCGCTCTCTTTCATCGGTCCGTTGACGGATCGGACGAAGAGACGAGACAGCCCGGGACCGGGTTGTAAAGAGATGGCAAAGCAGAAAAGTCGGGGCCGGACACCCTGCCGGCCACCGACCGCCACGTGGACGGCGAACGGCCCCCGGCCACGAGGACCGGGGGCCGAACTCCCCAAGGGCCGTGCGGAGCTGTGCGACCGGCGCCACAGCTCACCCGCGCGCGACCGGCCGCCCGCAGCATCCGGCCTGCCCGCGAGCGCTACGCGTCCAGGGACGTCATGACGTGCTTGATGCGCGTGTAGTCGTCGAAGCCGTAGCCCGAGAGGTCCTTGCCGTAGCCGGACTTCTTGAAGCCGCCGTGCGGCATCTCGGCGACCAGCGGGATGTGGGTGTTGATCCACACACAGCCGAAGTCGAGCTTCTTGGACATCCGCATCGCGCGGCCGTGGTCCTTGGTCCACACCGAGGAGGCGAGGGCGTAGTCGACGCCGTTGGCCCACTCCACCGCCTGCTCCTCGTCGGTGAAGGACTGGACGGTGATGACCGGCCCGAAGACCTCGTTCTGGATGATCTCGTCGTCCTGCTTCAGCCCGGACACCACGGTCGCGGCGTAGAAGTAGCCCTTGTCGCCGACCTGCTTGCCGCCCGCCTCGACCTTGGCGTGCGCGGGCAGCCGCTCGATGAAGCCGGACACCTGCTTGAGCTGGTCGGGGTTGTTCAGCGGGCCGTACAGCACGTCCTCGTCGTCCGGCTGCCCGGTCTTCGTCTCGGACGCGGCCTTCGCGAGCGCGGCCACGAACTCGTCGTGGATGGACTCCTGGACGAGGACGCGCGTGGCGGCCGTGCAGTCCTGGCCGGCGTTGAAGTAGCCAGCCACGGAGATGTCCTCGACGGCCTTGGCGATGTCGGTGTCCTCGAAGACCACGACCGGCGCCTTGCCGCCGAGCTCCAGGTGGACGCGCTTGAGGTCCCTGGACGCCGACTCGGCGACCGACATGCCCGCGCGTACCGAACCGGTGATGGAGGCCATGGCCGGGGTGGGGTGCTCCACCATCAGCCGGCCGGTGTCCCGGTCGCCGGTGACGACGTTGAAGACGCCCTTGGGAAGGATCGATCCGACGATGTCGGCGATCAGGACGGTGGAGGCCGGGGTGGTGTCCGAGGGCTTCAGGACCACCGTGTTGCCCGCGGCGATCGCCGGCGCGAACTTCCACACGGCCATCATCATCGGGTAGTTCCACGGCGCGACCTGCGCGCAGACGCCGACCGGCTCCCGGCGCACGATCGAGGTCATCCCGTCCATGTACTCGCCGGCCGAGCGCCCCTCGAGCATCCGGGCCGCACCCGCGAAGAAGCGGATCTGGTCGACCATGGGCGGGATCTCCTCGGAGCGGGTGAGCCCGACGGGCTTGCCCGTGTTCTCCACCTCGGCCGCGATGAGCTCCTCGGCCCGCTCCTCGAAGGCGTCCGCGATCTTCAGCAGGGCCTTCTGGCGCTCGGCGGGCGTCGTGTCGCGCCAGCCAGGGAACGCCTCGGCGGCGGCGGCCATCGCGGCGTCGACGTCCGCCCGGCCGGACAGCGGTGCGGTCGCGTACGCCTCGCCCGTCGCCGGGTTGACCACCTCGGTGGTCCGTCCGTCGGCGGCGTCCCGGAACTCACCGGCGATGTAATTCCGTAGTTTGCGCATCGGACGCAGCTCGGTGCTCACTGCCGGGCCTCCTGATCGGTTTCTGACTGCTGGGGGTGTCCATGTACTGAGACACCCACCCTAATCCGCCCGCCCGCGTTTTCAACACCCCCGATCGCGTGATGGCTGCGGAATCCGCAGATCTCAGTCACGTAAACAACGAATTTCATCGCCTCGACCTTGCGGAACTGTCAAGCTGTCGTGCACAGTGACGTCGTGGCCAGTCGAAGCGCAGAGCACAGGGACTCCCGCGAGTCCAGGAACGGCAGCACCCCTCACCTGGATGCGGTCAGCCTCGCCATCATCGAGCAGCTCCAGGAGGACGGCCGTCGGCCGTACGCCGCGATCGGCAAGGCCGTCGGCCTGTCCGAGGCCGCCGTGCGCCAGCGCGTCCAGAAGCTGCTCGACCAGGGCGTGATGCAGATCGTCGCCGTCACCGACCCGCTCACCGTGGGCTTCCGGCGGCAGGCGATGGTCGGGATCAACGTCGAGGGCGACGTGGAGTCCATCGCGGAAGCGCTCACCGACATGTCCGAGGTCGAGTACGTGGTGATGACCGCGGGCTCGTTCGACGTCCTCGCCGAGATCGTCTGCGAGGACGACGACCACCTGCTGGACGTCATCAACAAACGCATCCGGGCCCTGCCCGGCGTGCGCTCCACCGAGAGCTTCGTCTACCTGAAGCTGAAGAAGCAGACCTACATGTGGGGAACCCGATAACCGTGAGGACCCGATAACCGTGAGCACCAAGGACCTCAGCCGCACCGCGTACGACCACCTGTGGATGCACTTCACCCGCATGTCCTCGTACGAGAACTCGCCGGTCCCGACCATCGTCCGGGGCGAGGGCGCCTACATCTACGACGACAAGGGCAAGCGCTACCTCGACGGCCTCGCCGGACTGTTCGTGGTGCAGGCCGGCCACGGGCGCGTGGAGCTCGCCGAGGCGGCCTTCAAGCAGGCCCAGGAACTGGCGTTCTTCCCGGTGTGGTCCTACGCCCACCCCAAGGCCGTGGAACTCGCGGAGCGTCTGGCCGACCACGCGCCGGGCGACCTCAACAAGGTCTTCTTCACCACCGGCGGCGGCGAGGCCGTGGAGACCGCCTGGAAGCTCGCCAAGCAGTACTTCAAGCTGACCGGCAAGCCGACCAAGTACAAGGTCATCTCGCGGGCGGTCGCCTACCACGGCACCCCGCAGGGCGCCCTGTCCATCACCGGCCTGCCCGCCCTCAAGGCCCCCTTCGAGCCGCTCGTCCCGGGCGCGCACAAGGTGCCGAACACCAACATCTACCGCGCCCCGATCCACGGCGAGGACCCCGAGGCCTTCGGCCGCTGGGCCGCCGACCAGATCGAGCAGCAGATCCTCTTCGAGGGCCCGGACACGGTCGCGGCCGTCTTCCTGGAGCCCGTGCAGAACGCCGGCGGCTGTTTCCCGCCGCCGCCCGGCTACTTCCGACGGGTGCGCGAGATCTGCGACCAGTACGACGTGCTGCTCGTCTCGGACGAGGTCATCTGCGCCTTCGGCCGCCTCGGCACGATGTTCGGCTGCGACAAGTTCGGCTACGTCCCGGACATGATCACCTGCGCCAAGGGCATGACGTCGGGCTACTCCCCGATCGGCGCCTGCATCGTCAGCGACCGGCTGGCCGAGCCGTTCTACAAGGGCGACAACACCTTCCTGCACGGCTACACCTTCGGCGGCCACCCGGTCTCGGCCGCGGTGGGACTGGCCAACCTGGACCTGTTCGAGCGCGAGGGCCTGAACCAGCACGTCCTCGACAACGAGGGCGCGTTCCTGTCCACGCTGCAGAAGCTGCACGACCTGCCGATCGTCGGCGACGTCCGCGGCAACGGCTTCTTCTACGGCATCGAGCTCGTGAAGGACAAGGTCACCAAGGAGTCCTTCGACGAGGAGGAGACCGAGCGCGTCCTCTACGGCTACCTCTCGAAGGCCCTGTTCGAGAACGGCCTGTACTGCCGTGCGGACGACCGCGGCGACCCGGTCGTCCAGCTCGCCCCGCCGCTGATCTCCGACCAGGGGACGTTCGACGAGATCGAGCAGATCCTGCGCGCCACGCTGACGGAGGCGTGGACGAAGCTGTGACGTCCGTGACGTCAGCCTGATCAGCTGATCAACACCGGCCCCGGTGTCTGCCGTTCGAGTGGGAAACGGCAGTCCGGGGCCGTGTGCTGTCCGGCCTCCCGCCACCGCCTGCCTAGCGTGCCAGTGACCGATCGGCCCTGCCTTCGTTCCCCCGCTCGGGGGATCGGCACGGGAACCACAGATCTGAACCGAGGTGTACGCCCATGGAGGCTCCGCCGGACAACGACGTGCTCTGGGCACGCTCCCTGCACTTCACGCACCCCGACGGCTCCCCCGGGCTGGCCGGGGTCTCGATGGGTGTGCGGGAGGGCGAGATCCTCGCCGTCAGCGGGCCCCGCGGCAGCGGCAAGACGACTCTGCTGCGCTGTCTGTCCGGCCTCGCCTCCGCCCGGCGCGGCGAGGTCTGGTTCAACAGCGTCCCCGTCCACACGATGGGCCCCTCGGCCCGCGAACGGCTGCGCCGGGACCGCTTCGGCTGGATCGACCCGGTCCCCCTCCTCGTCCCCGAGCTGAACGTCTGGGAGAACGCCGCCCTGCCCCTCATGCTGCGCGGCACCAGCCGCCGGCGGGCCAAGGCCGCCGCGCTCGAATGGCTGGAACGCCTGGACATCGGCGACCGCTCCCGGCTGCGCCCGCACGAACTCACCCAGGCCGAGCGGCAGCGGGTCTGCATCACCCGGGCCCTCGCCCCGGCCCCCTCGGTCCTCTTCGCGGACGAGCCCACCGCGCCGCTCCACCGGGCGGACCGCGCCCACGTCCTGCGCACCCTGACCTCGGCGGCCCGCTCGCACGGCATCACCGTGGTGCTCGCCACCCACGACCCGCAGACCGCGGCGCTCGCGGACCGCACGGTCGCCCTGCTGGACGGGCGCCGGGTGAACACCGTCCATCTGCCGCCCGTCACGGAGCCGGAAGGCCGGGAAGCCGCGTGCTCGCTCTCCGTCTGACCCGCAGCGCCCACCCCGCCGTCCAGCTCCGCCGGCTCCTGGTGGCGGCGGCCTCGGCGGGCACCGGCTTCCTCCTGCTGAGCACCCTCGGCCACGCGCTCACCCACCCCGAGGCGCCGGCGTCCGCCGCGCTCCGGCTCGCCTGGTGCACGGCGCCGCTGGCCGCCACGGTGTACTTCGCCAGGGCGGTC
This sequence comes from Streptomyces sp. SAS_272, assembly GCF_052543235.1. NCBI lineage: Bacteria > Bacillati > Actinomycetota > Actinomycetes > Kitasatosporales > Streptomycetaceae > Streptomyces > Streptomyces sp. SAS_272. The sequence goes on from NZ_JBMNDR010000003.1 coordinate 55,347, forward strand.
GCCCGCACGGACCCCGGGACCCGCCCGCGCCCCGGGCTGGCGGCGATCGGCCTCGGGCCGACCCGTCTGATGGTCGTCTCGGCGACGACGACGGCCCTGTCGACGCTGCTCGGCTCGATGCTGGCGCTGCTGCTCTTCCTCCACCTGCGCGGCGACCTCACGGGCATGCCGTTCGACGGGGCGGCGAGCGACTTCCTGGCGGCGAGCCGGCCGCTGCCCCTGCCGGCCGCGCTGACCCTCCTCTCGCTGGTCCCCGTCGCATCGTCCGTGACGGTGGCGCTGATGCTGCGCCCGAGGGACGCGCGCGTGGCGGCCCGGGCGACCCCGAGACTGCTCGGCCGCTTCGGCGCACCCGGCACGAAGGGCCCGGGCGAGACGTTCGGCGCGTACGGCAGATACGGCGCCAACCGCACGGCGGCGTCCCGCGCCTCCCGTCCGTCCCCGCAGTCCCCCGACGGATCGCCCGGGGCCGGCGCTCGGGCGGCCGACGGCCGGCGCCAGGACGATCGCGCCGACCACATCGGCGCCGACCTGACCGCCGACGGCCAGGACGCCGGAGCCCGGGTCGGCGACACCGCTCGGACGGCGGACGGCCCGGACGGCCCCCACGGCCCGGATGCGCGCGAGCGTGCCATTCGGAACGCCGCCCGCCGCGAGCACCGCGAGCACGGGGCCGCGACCGCCGAGGACCGCACCGGCCAGGCGCGGGACGACCGGACCCGCCGCACACCCGACGGCCGCGCCGAACCCGACGGCCGGACCGCTTCCGAGGCGGGCGCCGAGGCCACGGACGCCCGGGGGACCCGGTCGACGGGCGGCGACGACGCCGGGGCCGCGGAGCCGCGAGCCTCCCGGCAGTCCGACGGCGGCCCCATGGACGCACTCCGCCGCACCGTCCCGGCCGCCGTCGCCCGAACCGCCCGGACGGCGACCGGACGACTCGCCCTTCCCGACGGCCCGGACGCGCACCCGGCGAACGGCACGGGCGCGAAGGCCGCCGACGGCCGAAGCGACCGGTCCCCGAACGGACGGCATGCGAACGGACGGCATGCCGACGGCCTCCCCGGCCCGGCGGCCGAGGATCACCCGGCCGGGGAGGGTCGTCGTACGGCTGCTCGGCACGCCACGGCGGACGTCGCGCCGCAGGGCTCGAGCAGCGAACCGCCTCCCCCGGCGGACGGCGACCACGCGGGGGACCCGGCCGGCCCGGGGTTCCACGCCCCGCAGAACCCCCCGGCCCCCGACCCCACGGCCCTCCCCTGGGGCGCGGCACTGCTCGCCGCCGGACTGGCGGTGGAGGGGTACGCGAGCCGGACCGCCGACGGCGGCGGGCTCCCCCTGCCCGGCGGTCTGCCCGAGGGCCCCGCCGCAGTGTTCCTCGGCTGGACCCTCACCGTCGTGGGTCTCGCCCTCGCCGGCCCGGGCCTCACCCACCTGTGCGGCCGTCTGCTGCAGTCGGCCCGTCCCGGCGCCCTGCGCCTCCTCGCGGGCCGCGGGCTGATGCAGGAGGCGTCCAGGATCGGCCGTCCGCTGGGGGTGGTCTGCGCGGTGGCCTCGGGCGCGTACACGATGGCCGCGCTGTACGACCCGACCGACCCGTCCTTCGGCCCGCTGTCCACACTGGGCGCGCTGGTCGTGGCGGGCTGCACCGTCGCGACGCTCCTGACGTCGGCCGTCGAGGCGAGGCAGGCCCGCGCCGACACCACCGCCGCCCTGCTGCGCCTCGGCGCGCCGACCAAGACCCTGCGCAGCGCCGCGGCACTGCGCGCCGGCGCCCTGCTGGCGCTCTTCGTCCCGCTCACCCTGGTCGTGGCCGAACTGGCGGCTCTCCCGCTGGCCCGCTGAGACACCGTCCGAAAAAAAATCTGCCGAACCCCCGATGAGTTCGCGGCGACCCCCCGGTCTATCCCACCGAACGGCACATCTGAACGACACGAACCCCTTGGGAGAGCGCGATGACCACCCCGGCCTACCAGCAGATGATCTTCGTGAACCTGCCCGTGAACGACCTCGACGCGTCGAAGAAGTTCTTCACGGAGCTCGGTTACGGGATCAACCCGCAGTTCAGCGACGACAACGCGGCCTCCGTGGTGATCAGCGACACGATCGTCGCGATGCTGCTCACCAAGCCGTTCTACTCGACCTTCACCAAGAAGGAGATCGCGGACGCCTCGACGACCAGCGAGGTCCTGATCGCGCTGAGCGCGGAGAGCCGCGAGAAGGTCGACGAGCTGGTGGACCGCGCGCTCGCCCTCGGCGGCTCCCCCAGCGGCCAGACCCAGGACATGGGCTTCATGTACGGCCGTTCCTTCGACGACCTCGACGGCCACACCTGGGAGATCGTGTGGATGGACCCGTCGGCCGTGCAGGGCTGACCGCCGCGGAGCACTGCCCGGGCCCGCACGCCGGCGCCCGGCAGGGGCGGGTGCATCCGACGCCACCCGCCCGGCCGCTCCTGCGGCCACTCGCCGGGAGCGGACGACAGCGTCCCGTTTCACCCCGGTTGACCGGATCGAGGAGGTCCGGGAGGCGCCGAAACGTCTCGGTGGTTAATAAGAGGGCAAAGTCAACCGCCCGGAGGACTCCCCGGATTGACACTTCTTATGAAACGCTTATAGACCTGTGGGTCTGCTGGGGATGGTGACGCACTCGGCTCACCGGGGGCGCCATCTCCCCCTCCACCCCCCGCAGTTGCGCTTCCCGTAAAGGACAAACGTGTCCCTTTCCCGCCGTATCGTCGCCCGTTCGGTGCGCATGCTCGGTGTCACCGCCGCCGCCTCCGCCCTCGCCCTCAGCGCCTCGGGCACCGCGCTGGCCTGCGAGATAGGCGACTTCTCCGCCGCCGCCGCCTGCGACGGCGCCAAGGGCGTCATCACCGTCACCGACAAGGACCCTTCCGGCGTCCCGGCCGTCATCACCGTCTTCCTCGAGAACAACGGCGCCGACTTCCGGCAGGTCGGCGCGGAACAGACCGTCAAGGGCTCGAAGAAGGGCGTCACCGTCTCCTTCGCCGAGGACTGGGAGCCGGGCGCGATCTACCGGATCCACGTCAAGGCCGTCAAGGGCGAGAAGCTCCTGGTCGACAGCGACATCAACCCCGGCGAGAACCTGACCACGCCGGCCAAGGCGTGCGCGGCCGACACCTCCACGCCGACCGGCACCCCGTCCTCGACGCCTTCCTCGACGCCGTCGGGCACCACCACGCCGCCGGCCGAGACGGCCACCGCCCTGCCGTCGCCGTCCGACTCGACGAGCGACGGCTCCGCGCCCGGCGGCGCGCCCTCCGCGGGCAACGCGCCCTCGGCCGCCGTCCAGGAGTCCAACCTCGCCGAGACCGGCGCCAGTTCCAACACCGGCCTGATCGTCGGCGTCGCGGCCGCCCTGGTCGTCGTCGGCGGTGGCGCGGTGTTCTTCGGAATGCGTCGCCGCGGGTCCAGCCACCGCTGACCGCACGACGGACACGGCGATACGCGGCCCGACGCCTCACCGGGGCGGGCCGCCCGCATGTTCTGCGACGGCCCGTCCTCCCGCTCCCCTCGGCCGAACGGGGTCCTCTCCGGCCGGAACTCCGGCGCGCCTCCCGCTCGCCGGGGGCCTCCGACCCGCGGCTGTCCTACGGCAGCCGGCGGTGGAAGGTGCACAGGCCGGAGGCGAGCGGGCCGTGTCGGACGACCGTCGCACGGCGGCGGATCAGTCCAGGACCACGATTTCCGCCGGGTCGAAGGAGACTCCCACGGCGTCGCCGACCCCGGGTGCGTCCCGCAGCGCGCACGCCGCCTCGAGCGTCGGCGCGTCCTCCGGCCGCAGGCGCAGGGCCACATGGGTGCCGCGGAAGGTGCGCGCGGCGACCGTGCAGCGCAGCCCCTCGTCCGCGCCGGCCAGGAGGACGCCGGAGGGCCGCACGAGCAGCGTGCGCAACCCCTGACCCGACCCGGCCGGCACCGGCACCTTCCCCCACGGCGTGACCGCCGCCTCGCCCGTGACGGTCGCCGCCACCACGTTGTCGAAGCCGAGGAAGCGGGCCACGAACGCGTCCGCCGGCCGCTGCCACACCTCGAGGGGCGTGCCCGACTGGGCGATCCGGCCGTCCCGCATCACCACGACCCGGTCGGCGAGCGCGAACGCCTCACCCTGGTCGTGCGTGACCGCGAGCACGGTCGTGCCCAACCGGCCGAACAGCTCCCGCAGTTCCACGACGAGGCGCTCGCGCAGTGACCGGTCGAGCTGCCCGAGCGGCTCGTCGAGCATCAGCAGCCGGGGTCGCGGAGCGAGCGCCCGGGCCAGCGCGACCCGCTGCTGCTCACCGCCGGAGAGCGCGGCCACGGCGCGGCCCCCCGCCCCCGGCAGCCCGACCAGCTCGAGCAACTCCCGCACCCGGTCGCCCCGTCGGCCCTTCGGCATGCCGCGCATACGCAGCCCGAAGGCCACGTTGCCGGCGACGTCCCGCTGCGGGAACAGCTGGTGGTCCTGGAACATCAGCCCGATCTCCCGCTGGTGCGCGGGCGTTCCGGCCTGGTCACGGCCGTCCAGCGACACCCGTCCGACGTCGAGCGGCTGGAGTCCGGCCACCGCCCGCAGCAGCGTCGACTTCCCGCTGCCGCTGGGCCCGAGCACACACACCACCTCGTGCTCGGCGACCGCGAGATCGACCTCGTCGAGGACGGCGTGCCCGCCGAACCGCACGGTCGCGCGTTCCAGCTCCAGCAGCATCAGAACTCCCCCGTCCGGTCGGTCCGCAGTCGCTCCAGCACCAGCAGCGCCACCGCGCACACCACCATCAGAATCGTCGAAAGGGCCATCGCCTGGCCGTAGTTGAGCTCTCCGGCCCGGCCGAGCAGCCGCGCCACGGCGACCGGCAGGGTCGGGTTGTCGGGCCGCGCGATGAACACGGTCGCCCCGAACTCCCCCAGCGACACCGCGAAGGCGAACCCGGCCGCGACGAGCAGCGCCCGCCGCACCAACGGCAGGTCCACCTCCCGCCAGACCCGCCACGGGGACGCGCCCAGCACGGCGGCCGCCTCTCGCAGCCGCTCGTCCACCGCCCGCAGCACCGGCAGCATGGTCCGCACGACGAAGGGGACGCCGACCAGCGCCTGCGCGAGCGGGACGAGGATCCAGCTGGTCCGCAGGTCCAGCGGAGGCTCGTCCAGCGCGATCAGGAAGCCGAAGCCGACGGTCACCGCGGAGACGCCCAGCGGCAGCATCAGCAGGGCGTCGAAGCCGCGTACCAGCCGTCCGGCGTCCCGTCGGGCCAGCGCGGCCGCGGCGAGCCCGCCGACGAACACGGCGACGGCGGTCGCGACGACGGCGTACTCCAGCGAGTTGCCGATCGCGTCGATCGGCGGGACGAGGAAGACGTTGCCCTCGTCGCTGGTCAGCGCACGGTAATAGGCGAAGTCGGACGCGTCGAACGAACGTTGCACCAGCACCGCGAGCGGCAGCACCAGCAGCACGCCGATCGTGGCGAGCACCCCGGCCAGCAACGCCCACTGCCCCGACCCGCGCGGCCGGCGCGCCGTGCCGGCCGCGTCGACCAGCCGCAGCGCGGTCTCCCGCCGCCGCACCGTCCAGGCGTGCACCGCGAGGATCGCGCCCACGGCGGCGAACTGGACGATCGTGAGGACGGCGGCCGTCGACAGGTCGAAGACCTCGGAGGTCTGCCGGTAGATCTCCACCTCGAGGGTGGAGAAGGTGGGGCCGCCGAGGATCTGCACCACGCCGAACGAGGTGAAGGTGAAGAGGAACACCATCAGCGCGGCAGCGGCGACGGCGGGCCCGAGCGCCGGCAGGGTGACCGTGCGCCACGCCCGCAGACGGGACGCGCCCAGCGTCCTCGCCGCCTCCTCCTGCCGGGGGTCCAGCTGCGCCCACAGCCCGCCCACCGTCCGCACGACGACCGCGTAGTTGAAGAACACGTGCGCCAGCAGGATCGCCCACACCGTGGTGTCCAGCCGTACGCCCCACAGCTCGTCGAGCAGCCCGCCCCGGCCGACCAGCGCCAGGAACGCCGTGCCGACGACGACCGTCGGCAGCACGAACGGCACGGTGACGACGGCCCTCAGCACCTGCTTCCCGGGGAAGTCGAGCCGTGCGAAGACATAGGCGGCGGGCAGCGCGACCAGCAGGGTGAGCGCGGTGGAGGCCAGCGCCTGCCAGAGGGTGAACCACAGGACGTGCCGGATGTCGGACTGCGCGAGCACGTCCCACACCCGTCCGAACCGCCAGGAGCCGTCGACGTCCAGCCCCCGGGCGACGATCGCGGCGACCGGGTAGGCGAAGAAGAGCGCGAAGAACGCGACGGGCACGGCCATGAGACCGATCCGCACCGCCGCGCTCCCCCGGGCGCCGCGGGCGCTCTCGGCGCCCCCGCCTCCCGGAGCTCCCTGGCGTCCCGGACGTCCCTTGGCTTCCTCGGCCGGGGCTACTTCAGTACGAGCGAGGTCCACGACTTGACCCACTGGTCGCGACGGTCGGCGATCTTCGCCGGGTCCATGGTCTCGGGGTGCTCGGCGGCCGGCCCGTACTGCGTGAACTCGGCGGGCACGGCCGCACCCTTCACCACCGGGTAGACGAACATGTTGAGCGGCATGTCCTGCTGGAACTTCTTGCTGATCAGGAAGTCGATCAGCGCCTTGCCGCCCTTGGCGTCGGCCGCGTTGCTCAACAGCCCGGCGAACTCGACCTGCCGGAAGCAGGTGCCGGTCGCGACGCCGGTGGGTGCGGTGGCCGGCTTGGGGTCGCCGAAGACCACCTCGGCGGGCGGCGAGGAGGCGTAGGAGACGACGAGCGGACGGTCCGCCTTCGCCTTCCTGCCGCCCGCGGACCCGGAGAACTCCTCGTTGTAGGCCTGGTCCCAGCCGTCGACCACCTTCACCCCGTTCGCCTTGAGCTTCTTCCAGTAGCCCTCCCAGCCCGCGTCGCCGTACTGCGCGGCCGTGCCGAGCACGAACCCGAGGCCGGGCGAGGAGGTGGAGGCGTTCTCGGTGACGAGGAGGTCCTTGTACGCGGGCTTCACCAGGTCGTCGAAGGTGGCCGGCGGCGCCAGCTTGTGCTCGGTGAAGTACGCCTTGTCGTAGTTGACGCAGATGTCGCCGAAGTCGACGGGCGTGACCCGGTGCTTGCCGGCGTCCAGCTGGTACCGGGCGTCGACCTGGTCCAGCCCCTTCGCCTCGTACGGCTGGAACAGCCCGTTGTCGAGCGCGCGCGAGAGAAGGGTGTTGTCGACGCCGAAGAAGACGTCGCCCTGCGGGTGGTCCTTGGTGAGGATCGCCTTGTTGACGGCCTGCCCCGCGTCGCCGTCCTTGAGGACCTTCACCCGGTAGCCGGACTGCTTCTCGAAGTCCGCGAGCACGCTCTTGGAGACCGCCCACGAGTCGTGGCTGACGAGGGTGACGGTCTTGGATTCCGCCGTCGTGCCCTTCTCGTCCGTCGACGACCCGCACGCGGAGAGGGCGACCATGCCGAGCCCGACGGCCGCGGCGACGAAGGTCTTGTTCTGCACTGGATTTCCTCCTGGGGTGGACCAGGAAGAGACGCGGCCCTGCGGGGGGGGGGGGGGGGGGGGGGGGGGAG